>NZ_JAZGQE010000173.1:0-9634 GCF_048593885.1 Yersinia sp. 1252 StPb PI
ATTCAACTGACAGAAATATCTGATAAAAACGCTTTAATAACAATTTGCGATTTTTTATATGTTCGCTCAAAAAGTTAACAATATGGTGCCAATCATAACTATGCAATAAATAATGATATGCATGCTTACTATATTGATTGAACGCAAGAACCACGCATTTTTAAGTGGCAATTCGGGCGATAATGACGGGAGTAAATGAGTCGACGAGGAAAATAATTGAATAAATAATGAGTACATTGACGATAAATAATGTGAATGAAGGGAACGCCCTAAGACGCCTCTCACCTTCTTGCAATAACCATTAACTGATAAGCCCCAGCAACTTAGCCTTGATAATGATTGCGGCGATAGTTATTACGACGATAGTTATTACGACGATAGTTATTTCACCGCATCCTTATGTGGGCGACTGGCATAAAGATACAACAACATGGCCACAATAATACAAAATGCCATTGAGCTTACCATTGGCCAGGCACTGCGGGATGGCGCCATCGACAACAGCGTTCCTACCACCGCACCAATACCAAAGCGTAGGGTCCCTGCCAGAGAAGACGCAGTACCGGCCATATGTGGGAAATCATCCAAAATAACCGCCATCGCATTCGAGGTGATCATGGCGATGCAACCGACATAAGCCGCGACACCCAATACCAACGCCCAGAACCCCATCCCGGTGGCGCAAACCACCAGCAACCAGATCCCCATAACAAATTGCACTAGCATGCCAAATCGGAACATTTTAAGCGCTCCGAAGCGGCGTACATTGCGGCTATTAATCAATGTCATCAAGAACAAGAAGACGATATTCAGCGCAAAGTAATAGCCAAAGTTTTGTGGAGAGACGCCGTTTAAATCGATATAAACAAAGGGACCGGCACTGAGGAATGAGAACATCCCAGCAAAAGAGAAGCCGCTCGCTAACATATAGCTCAGTACCCGCTTATGGCGGAATAACGTGGCAAAATTGCCAATAGTGGTGCGCAAATGGAATCGTTGCCGTTTCTCTCGTGGCAAGCTTTCTTTAATAAACAGTGCAACCAAAATCGCGCCGACCAATGCAGCACCCGCCATGGTCCAGAAGATGGCGTGCCAGCTAAACCATACTAACAATGCACCACCGATAATCGGTGCCAGCAAGGGTGCGATGGTCATCACCAACACCACAAAAGACATCATGCGAGAGAAGTCATCTTTAGTGAACATATCGCGCATCAATGCATTAATCACCACACTCGCGGCAGCGGCAGACAAACCATGCAGGAAACGCAAGTTAATCAATTGTTCGATTGATTGCGCCATGGCACAAGCCATACCCGCGAGCGCAAATATTAGCGTACCCCAAAAGATAACCGGCTTGCGTCCGAGGCTATCAGCCATTGGCCCATAGAACATTTGTCCGATGGCAAACCCCAGCACATAGGCGCTTAGAGTCATCTGCACCGCACCACTCTCTACGCCAAACTCCTGTGCAATAATCGGCATACTCGGCAGATACATATCAATTGCCAAAGGCATCAGCATCGATAGCAAACCGAGGATAAAGATCAAGCCAACGTGGGATGTCCGGTTCTTCTCTTCATTTTGGGTACTGGCATGCACGTTCAACAACTCCTTCAATAACCTACCGTGGGTTATACCCGTCATACTTCAAGCCGCATGTGCGTTGGCTACGCTCTTTCACCCGAATCATTGACTCCCATCAACTCATTGGGACTCTATCGCTTGCCGCCTTCCTGCAACTCGAATTATTTAGTGTAATATCAACGGCAAGACAGCCCGCGCTGTAATAGAAAATCAATTACAGATGAGGCGCGCCGACACTGGCAATCTCTTCTGCGGTTAACGGGCGGTACTCGCCTGGTGCCAAATCGTCATCAAGTTTAATGTCGCCAATTCGCTCACGATGCAGCTCTATAACCCGATTTCCCACCGCCGCAAACATCCGTTTTACCTGATGATAACGCCCTTCACTGAGGGTTAAACGCACCAACTGAGGCTCTATAACCTCAAGTTGAGCCGGTTTGGTGAGAGACTTTTCATTATGCAACTGTACGCCATCAGTAAACTGTTGCGCGGTATCATCGGCCAATGGGTGTTCCAGCGTCACCAGATAGGTCTTTTCACAATGATGACGCGGTGAGGTGATCCGATGCGACCACTGACCATCGTCGGTCATCAGTACCAATCCGGTGGTATCGATGTCCAAACGCCCGGCGGCATGGAGTTTGTATGCCACTGGCTCATCAAGGAAATACAGCACGGTCGGGTGATCTGGGTCTTCTGTCGAACACACATAACCCTGCGGTTTGTTCAGCATGAAATAACGTGGGCCAACGGTTTGTTGTAATGGGTTGCCATCAAATCTCACGTCTTGTTCCGGTGTCAGCTTAATCGCACCACTTTTGACCACTTCGCCATCAATAGTGACTCGTTTTGCCCGCAGCTCGCGCGCGACTAACGCCCGGCTGACACCTAATTGCTGAGATAAAAACTTGTCCAATCGCATTGAATCTACTTTGCCTGTTGTCTTGTCGTACCGCTGACGGGCACGATACCCGCAATCACACCCGCCAACGACAGCAGGATGCTCATGATACGGTGTGAAATGAATGAAGCAGTTGGGAGAAAATCATTTGCTGCCTACCAGACTCATCAGTATAGCGGCGGTTGCCATATCATCCTAGAAACAGTTACGTAAAAAGTTGTTATTGAGAAACAACTTACCCCCAGAGTGCGCCGCGTCTATCACGCCACCCCATCAGTGCTAACTTGGGGCCTCGCGCCAACCGCCTCCGACAGGCATAATAGTCAAAAGTTTTTCATTATAAAGAGAGAGAAATGTCACGCATACGCGCGGAAAAGGGTTGCGGGGAGAATGGGTTGAAAGCCATCGGGCAGGTGCACTAATGGCATTTACACTGCGCCCCTATCAGCAAGAGGCTGTCGATGCCACTCTTGCCCATTTTCGCCGCCACAGTGAGCCTGCTTTGATTGTTCTACCCACCGGGGCAGGCAAAAGTCTGGTGATCGCCGAATTGGCGAAACTGGCTCGCGGGCGCGTTCTGGTGCTGGCTCATGTCAAAGAGTTGGTAGCACAGAATCACGCCAAATATTGCGCCTACGACTTAGAGGCTAATATTTTCGCCGCTGGCTTGCAGCAACGCCAAAGCGCAGGAAAAGTGGTGTTTGGCAGTGTGCAGTCAGTGGCACGAAACCTGCCCCTATTTGATAGTGCCTTTTCACTACTGATTATTGATGAATGCCATCGTATCAGTGATGACGATGACAGCCAGTATCAGCAAATTATTCAGCATTTACGTACCACCAACCCCCGCCTGCGCTTGCTGGGATTGACCGCCACACCTTACCGATTGGGAAAAGGCTGGATTTATCAATTCCATTATCACGGTATTACCCGTGGTGATGAAAAGTCCCTTTTTCGCGATTGTATTTATGAATTACCCTTGCGCTACATGATCAAGCACGGTTTTCTGGTCCCCCCGGAGCGGTTGGATATGCCCGTGGTGCAGTATGATTTCAGTCGCCTGACCAGCAACAGTAGCGGCCTGTTCCGAGAGGCGGATTTAGACCGTGAACTTAAGCAGCAGCAACGAATTACTCCGCATATTGTTAACCAGATAATTGAATATGCCGCTCAACGTCGCGGAGTAATGATTTTTGCCGCGACCGTTGAACACGCCAAAGAGGTGTATGGCTTGCTGCCAAAAGACGAGGCTGCACTGGTGAGCGCCACTACCCCGCCTAATGAGCGCGATGCGTTAATCACTGCCTTTAAGCAGCAGCAACTGCGCTATTTGGTTAATGTGGCGGTGTTAACCACTGGCTTTGATGCCCCCCATGTTGATCTGATTGCCATTCTTCGCCCCACGGAATCGGTCAGTTTGTATCAACAGATAGTCGGCCGAGGTTTGCGGTTATCACCGGGTAAAGAAGATTGCCTGATTCTGGATTACGCTGGCAATCCCCATGACCTTTTTACCCCTGAAGTGGGTACCAGCAAACCGCATAGTGACAGTCAGCCGGTTCAGGTATTTTGCCCAGATTGCGGCTTTGCCAATATCTTCTGGGGAAAATGTACCGAGTCGGGTGACATTATTGAACACTATGGTCGCCGCTGTCAGGGGTGGTTTGAGGACCAACAAGGCGTGCGGGCGCAATGTGATTATCGCTTTCGCTTTAAGTGCTGCCCGCATTGTGGGGCGGAAAATGACATTGCCGCCCGCCGTTGTCACCAGTGCCAGGAAGTTCTGGTCGATCCCGATGATATGCTGAAAGCCGCGTTAAAATTAAAAGATGCCCTGGTGCTGCGTTGTGGCGGTATGAGTCTGGAGACGGGCCATGACACAAAGGGTGAGTGGCTGAAAATCACCTACTACGACGAAGACGGCACTGATACCAGCGAACGTTTTCGCTTAACCACCGCCGCGCAACGTATGGCATTTGAACAAATTTTCCTGCGCCCACACCAACGGGCACCCGGTGTGGCACTGAAATGGCAAACGGCGGCCGATATCATCGCGCAACAAGCCCTGTTACGTTATCCCGATTTTGTCGTGGCCCGCCGTCGTGGGCAATGGTGGCAAATTAGAGAAAAGATATTTGATTATCAGGGCCGTTTCCGGCGGGCAGACTCCCTTGCCTGAGCCGCATTTAGCCTGAGATTTTCGCAGTTTTATTTGCTGTCTGGCCGATATTTCGCTAGAATGCCGCCCGCTTTGCTCTGGGTTTACCCAATCAAAGCCGAGTATCGAACCTGTTGCTGGGTCGCCTGTAGCAGGGTAAATTTTCTTTAAGAGAAAACAAAATGACCACTATCAATGTAGAAGTACGTAACGACCAGGGTAAGGGTGCGAGCCGCCGCCTGCGTGCAGCAAATAAATTTCCGGCAATCATTTACGGTGGTTCTGAAGCAGCTATCTCTATTGCTCTTGACCATGACACCACCAAGAACCTTGAATTGAAACCGGGCTTTTATGATTCCGTACTGACTCTGGTTGTTGACGGTAAAGAAACCAAAGTTAAAGTACAGGCTGTTCAGCGTCACGCTTTCAAGCCAAAACTGACTCATATCGACTTCGTTCGCGTTTAATCGCGTCGCTTTCGATATTCGGGACGCCGAAATAAAAAACGCCGCTTATGCGGCGTTTTTTATTGGCTATCGTCACGATGGTAACCGTTACTTTTTGCCTGAATTACGCTGTAACTGATCACGCAGATTGGGTGGCGTGCCTTTAATAGTCAACGTATCTGTCGCGGCATCCCAGAAAATACGCTCACCCAGCAACAATGCATCAAAATTGATACTCAACCCACCCCCACTGCCAGCAAATTTGGTTAACTGACGCAAGGTACCGCGATCTGCCGGGAAACTCTCTTCTAACGCATAACCCTGTTCAGTCGAGAATTGCTGAAAATCTTTCTCACCCAGCGTTGGCAGCTCTTGAGAAAGCGCCTGCAACGCAATCTCTTCACCGGCTTGTAACTGCTCATTACAATAGCTATAAACCTGCTGACGGTATGCCTGACGCTCATTTTTGCCAAGTTCAGCATCCGCGCAGTAATCATCAACCGCCTGTAATAAGCCCCGATTTTGTGCTTTGGTATCCAGCCCCTCTGCTGCAGAGAGGAAATCCATAAAGAAGTCGGATACTTTGCGCCCTACCCGCCCTTTCAAGAACGTAAGGTAACGCGTGGATTCTGGATTATTTTCCCATTCAGTTAAATCGATACGGGCGACAATATCAGCACGGTTAATATCGAGATAATGGGTGGTACTGAGATCAAGTTGCTCATTCACTCGCATACTATTACAACTGCTCAGCACCGAGATAAGCAGATACTCCACCGCCAGATAACGATATTGGCAAAACAGCACCACACCGCCTTCGGCAAACGGATATTTGGCTAACTCATCACGTAAACGCCCGGTGGCAGCACGGCTAAAACTGAGGAAGTCTTCATCACCCTTACGGCTTCGTTTCAGCGCTTCAGCCAGCTCGCTTTGCTCATTAAACAGCCCGTAAGCTTTGCTTTTGGCGCTGTAAACACGATGCAGTTCGGCCATCATTTCTTCAACTACAGCATTGGCAGGTAACAGAGAATCGCGCAACACCACATCAAGCGTTTGTTCATCACGCTTGATAAGCTGATGTAAGGCTATCTGGTCAATATCCAGACTCATGATAAATACTCCTTTTGGCTAGGGGCGTATTCAATCACTGATGCCTGAGAGCTGCAACCCTAAAGCATTCGCGCCCCTCAATTAATGGCTAATGATTCTTAATGCTATAAAATAGCGGAAAAGCGTGTCTCTATACGGTAAGATGTGGGACTTTGTCAGGTATTGAGCACACTTTTTATGGCACAATCATCCCGTTATAGCGACGAACAAGTCGAAAAACTGCTGTCAGAATTAGTCAGCGTAATGGAAAAAAACCGTACTCCCACCAATCTTTCTTTGATGGTGTTGGGGAATATGGTAACAAATTTGATCAATACCAGCGTGGCCCCAGCGCAGCGCAAAGTATTGGCACGTTCTTTCGCTGAAGCTCTTCAAGCTTCGATAAGTGAAGATAAAGCTCATTAATTTATCGGCCAAGACTGCAATCTCAATATGGTGACAAATCGTCAGCGCTATCGTGAAAAAGTCTCCCAGATGATCAGCTGGGGGCACTGGTTCGCCCTGTTTAATATCCTGTTTAGCCTAGTGCTGGGTAGCCGCTATCTGTTTGTCTCCGATTGGCCCTCATCGCTGGTTGGCCGTATCTATGCCCTCGTCAGTTGGCTCGGGCACTTTAGTTTTATCGTTTTTGCTGCTTATTTGTTGGTGATCTTCCCACTCACCTTTGTGGTGATGTCGCAGCGACTACTCCGTTTCCTTTCCGCCGCCTTTGCCACTGCGGGCCTGACTCTGCTGTTGGTTGATACCGAAGTTTTCACCCGTTTCCATTTACACCTTAACTCGGTAGTATGGGAATTGGTGGTTAACCCAGACCAGACCGAGCTGGCGCGTGATTGGCAATTAATGTTTATTGCCGTGCCAGTCATTTTCCTGGTCGAGATGCTTTTCGGCACTTGGGCCTGGCAAAAACTACGCAGCCTTAACCGGCAACGCTTTGTTAAGCCGTTGGTGGCGGTGTTTATTTCTGCGTTCTTTGCCTCTCATCTGATTTATATTTGGGCCGATGCCAATTTTTATCGCCCAATCAGTATGCAACGCGCAAACCTGCCACTCTCTTACCCGATGACCGCCCGTAAGTTCCTTGAGAAACACGGCCTGCTCGATCAGCAGGAATATCAGCGTCGCCTGGTGGAACAAGGTAATCCAGATGCACTGGCGGTTGAATATCCACTCAACCCGATTACCTTCAGCGATAAAGGCAGTGGTTATAATTTGTTGCTCATTGTGGTTGATGGTATTCGTGCCAGTAGCCTGCAAAAAGACATGCCTGCCCTGGCCGAATTTGGCCGTTCAAACATTCAGTTTGACAGCCACTACAGTTCAGGTAACCGTCAGGATACGGGCTTATTTGGCCTGTTTTATGGCATTTCGCCTACTTATTTAGACGGTATTCTCTCCGCGCGCGAACCCTCAGCGTTTGTTACAGCATTAAGCGCGCAGGGTTATCAGTTTGGTCTGTTCTCATCCGATGGTTTTGAGTCACCACTCTACCGCCAGGCACTGTTAGCTGATTTCACATTACCAACTCCTGCAGTGCAACCGGATAGCGAAACCACGGCACAGTGGCAGCAATGGCTGTCCACGCTCAACAATAATGCACCATGGTTCTCATACATTAACCTCAACGGGGCAGTTGAAGCACAAGACCCGGTAATCGGGCAGAAGGTTGCGTTACCGACTGACTTTATCCGTCACTACCAGGCAGGCGCAAAAGATGTAGATCAACAGATTGCGACTATTCTGGATACACTGAAACAGCGCGGTCAGCTCGATAAAACCGTAGTTATTATTACTGCGGCCCATGGTGTTGAATTTAATGACAGCGGCAATGATACCTGGGGTGCAGGCAGCAGCTTTAATCGCCAACAACTGCAAGTGCCATTAGTGGTTCATTGGCCAGGCACGCCAGCGCAGGCCGTGAATAAACTGACCAATCATGAAGATATCATGACAACGCTGATGCAACGCTTGTTACACGTCAAAACAGCGCCTGAGGATTATTCGCAAGGGGAAGATTTGTTCGCCGCACAGCGCAATAATAACTGGGTGGCAACCGGTGACAATGGCATGTTAGTTATTACTACGCCAACACAAACCGTTGTATTAGATAATAACGGTGAATACCGCACCTATGATGAGCAAGGCAATGAAATCAAAAATGAAAAACCTCAACTTCCATTACTGCTGCAAGTGTTGACGGATATAAAACGTTTTATTGCGAACTAGCTCTAAAAACAGGCATTGGTGCGCTCAAAAAACAAGCGAACGTTTTGCCAAGTCTTGCATTAATAACGGTAAAATGTAGTATAACCGTCATAGCATCGGCATGTAGCGCAGCTTGGTAGCGCACCGTCATGGGGTGTCGGGGGTCGGAGGTTCAAATCCTCTCATGCCGACCAAAATACCTCAAAAAAACCAATCCGTTAGGGTTGGTTTTTTTGTTTGTGGGATTTGACTGATGTGGCTATGGTGTAAAATGGCCAGGCGGCAAAAAGCCACGCGCACTACCTGCCAGAAGCCAGGATAGTGCGACTCATACGTAGTTTTAATCGATAATGACTCGACCATTCAGTGGCTGTACAGGGCGATTATTCGTATGATGAACCACAGAGCGGAATTGATTAATTTGTTCAGCAGAAGCGCTCGCAGGCTGCTCAAGCACCATCCAACTGACACCTTCAGAGCAAGGTGGTGTGGTTAGTGAGCCACTAAAGCGATAAAAATCAAACTTTTTGGGTAGCAATGCTTTGATATCAAGAGGCTTATTTAATATCGCCATTTGGTCAATCGCCGTTGGCATTTGCTGCCAAGCCTGTGCCAGTTGTGGATTTGCATCCCCCTGCTGGAACATGAGTGCGAGCACTGCCAGTGCCCCATCTTTATCTTTATAAACAAAATGAGCTTCTAACGGGAACTGTTTGCCATCAATCTCATTTTCACTTGGGGTATGGAAATGGAATTGCTGCAATGTGAAAGTATCGCCGTCCAGTTTCAGGGTATTGCCAGTGCTGACATTCACCTGAATCGTATGGCCGTTATTCACGATTTGCTGTTTACCTGGTTGGAAAGCCAACTCGAGTTGACTGTGATGGGTTTTCAATGCGCCGTGAATATTAACCGGCGACTGATTTTTACCTGTTTCGCACAGTGAAAAATCCGGTGAGAGTTTTCCCCAATGGGCAGGATCTTCCTGACCTTCATATCCCCAATGAGCATGTTCCGCCGCACAGACTGAAAAACTGGCGGCCAACAGCGCTGCAATTAATAACTGCCCTTTCATTTCTAATCCTTTTTACACAAAAAAACTGAATTAACCCTGACGAATATCCCATGCAAAGCATGATGTTATCGCTTAGGGTAAGAGAATAACCCAGCTTTTTTTAAGGATATGTCAGCCACATCCTACAGACAGGAGGAATAAGTTCTAAT
>NZ_JAZGQE010000174.1:0-9378 GCF_048593885.1 Yersinia sp. 1252 StPb PI
CTATACTAATAAATATAACATATTAAACTTTGTGGTTTTTATCTGATAGCGGTGGCGGGCATGGATACTTGCCATCATGTTGCAGCGGGTTTTTTGCTGGTTGGCCATCATGATGTTCTTTCGCTGGCGGCAACGGGCGGCCACTCTTGTCTTTTGGCGGTTCAGGCGGGCGTTTACATCTCACCCCCGATTGTTTTTGTGCTTCTTTATTAATAGGTTGTGTGGCAAAGCTAGAGGCTGCATTCAATAGCAACACTGATACACCACAAAACATCAGTAACTTCTTCATTCTCGCTCCAGTTATTCAATAGGAATACATCATCACCATAACGGATTGTTCTTTCAGTTTTCTTGGCGAGATTTGTAATGATATTATCAAGTTGAGTGTCTGTAGTTATCTATTAGAGAGTATCATCATTCCAAACCTACACTGATTCATTGGTGTATGTTATAGTTCACAGTGTTATTATTAGCACCATCAGTAGACTGGTTATAATTTCATTTTTTCTTGTTCTAAATTATAGGTGATTTACTTTATGTCTTTATTTTCTTTTTATCATAACTGCCTGAATGCTTTGACTGGGAAAGTATTTGGTCAGCACCGTAAAGGTGAACCAGTGAAGAGAGAGAATGGGAAAGATAAATTATCTAATCTTCAACTGGATGTACTGTTGAATGCGGAAAAACAGGTCGCGATTATTACCACCGACTTAGAGAGTCGGATCACCATATTTAATGTGGGCGCGGAGCGAATGTTTGGCTATTCTAAAGATGAAGTCTTGGGATGCCCTATTTCGGATATACTGCATATTCCAGAGTTTGGTAAGGATCAAGCTGAGCTGGATTATTTATTGCTTAATCGGCGTGATGCCAGCGAGTGGTGTTATCAGCGCCAAGATGGGAAACGTTTCTGGGGAGCACTTAGTGTCCATGAAATAACTGCCGATAATAACCAGACCGTGGGTTATATTAGTGTGATTGCTGATGTTTCGGAAAGAAAATTCCTGCTGATGAAGCTGGAAGAAAGTAAGCAGATGATGGATCGTTTAACTAAGAATTTACCAGCAATGATTTATGCCTATTATTTAGATGCAGAGGGTAAATCTTATTTTAAATATTGTAGCGAGGGTGTCAGAAAAATATTTGCTCTGTCACCGGCTGATGTTTTGTATGTGCCCAGAGAGGAAAACCCTCTGTTTAGCCGCGTGCATACTGACGATATGGATATGCTAAAACAGGCGGTAGCCATCTCTCAACAGAATCTATCTGTCTGGCGCTGCGATTTTCGCGTGGTGTTGCCGGGCAAAGGTACACACTGGCTCCATGGTGAGTCTTTCCCGACGCTTCAGGATGATGGGGCTGTTATTTGGTATGGCTCGTTTTTCGATATTACTGAACTTAAACAGTCAGAATCGATCCTCAAGGCGTTGTCACAAACCGATGTATTAACTGGGGTCGCCAATCGTCGCCACTTTGATGATATCTATCAGCACATCTGGCAAAAAAACCGGATCGAAGGCGGTTCTCTGTCTGTGTTGATGATCGATTTTGATAATTTCAAAAGCTTTAACGACCTTTATGGCCATGCAATGGGGGATGTTTGTTTGAAATCCATTGTCGAAACTTTGTCAAAATCTATTCGTGGTGGTTCAGACATTTTGGCGCGCTATGGCGGCGAGGAGTTTATTGTATTGCTAGCACCCAGTACCCTGGCGGATGCGAAAGCGGTTGCCGAGCGCATGCGTCACTCCATTGAGGAGTTAGATATTCCCCATGGGATGTCGCCAGAGGGGCGGGTGACCATCAGCATTGGTGTGGCTTCGGTATCCGCGCCGGGTGAGTCTATTGCGGCGACAGACTTGTCGGATGCTGCGGATAAAGCGTTATATCGGGCGAAAACCACGGGGAAAAACCGCGTGGAAGCGGTGGTGCTGAACTGATACGTAAAGAGCGTGTGGGGCAGGGAAGAGAGTCATTACTGCCCCACAGAGTGTCGATTTAGGATAGTTAATGTCTAGTTGTCGTGATCCTGAGCTTCACGCAGGCGCTCTTGCTCTTCAGCTATAACCGCTTTGATTTCCTCCAGTACACCCTCAACATCAGCCGCTTCGGTGCTTTCTGCAAACTCACCAGTCAGTTGCGTTTCTGGATGCAGTTTGCCATCCTCATAAAGTGCCCACATCTCTTTGGCATACTTACGATTAAGCAGTTCTGGTGCGTATTGGCCATAATAGTGTGTCATGTTTGCGACATCCCGCTCCAGCATGGCTTTAGCATGATTGTTCGCCGCAGCATTGACGGCTTGCGGTAAATCGATAATGACCGGGCCCTCTTTATCAATTAAGACATTAAACTCTGATAAATCGCCATGAACCAGACCGGCGCAAAGCATCCGTACCACATATTGGATCATCAATGCATGGTCAATCAGCGCTTGTTCTCTGCTAAATGGCACATCACTCAGGCGAGGGGCGGCAAGGCCATCTGCATCGGTGACCAGTTCCATCAATAAAACACCATCAAGGCATGCATAAGGTTGGGGTACCCGAACACCGGCATTGGCGAGCAGGTACAAGGCATCCACCTCGGCAGTTTGCCAGGTCTCTTCCTGTTGTTTGCGGCCAAATTTAGAACCTTTGGCCATGGCTCGCGCGTCACGACTGTTACGAACCTTACGCCCTTCCTGATACTGAACAGCCTGTTTGAAACTGCGGTTTTCAGCTTCTTTATAGACTTTAGCGCAGCGGATATCCTGCCCACAACGGACAACGTATACATCAGCTTCTTTGCCACTTTTCAAACGACGGATGACTTCGTCAACCAAGCCGTCATCAACCAGCGGTTGGATTCGTTTTGGAATTTTCATGGCGTCCTTGTACCCTATTTAAGCCCGCGATGGAATGGCTTTGGCTGAATTTTCCTTCAGTTTACCATTCGCGCCCATCAGCGGGTGGGTTTTTACTGAGTATCAGGCAGCACTGAACTGGGCATTATGCAATTTTGCATAGGCGCCTTTACGGGCCAGCAATTCATAATGGTCGCCCTGTTCCACAATCCCTTCCTTATCGACCACAATGATACGATCGGCATTTTGAATCGTGGCTAAGCGATGGGCAATCACCAACGTCGTTCTGCCTTGTGATAATTCCGTTAGCGCAAGCTGGATGGCTTGCTCAGTGGCAGTATCAAGCGCGGAGGTTGCTTCATCCAGAATCAAAATCGGTGGATTTTTCAGGAAAATACGTGCAATTGACAAGCGCTGTTTCTGCCCACCGGATAATTTCACTCCGCGCTCACCAACAACGGTATCCAGTCCATCAGGCAAGCTTTCAATCAACTCATCTAGCCGGGCTTGTTGTGCTGCAACCATTATTTCATCGTCGCTGGCATCGAGTTTACCGTAAGCAATATTCTCACGGATAGATCCGCCGAATAAGAAAACGTCCTGCTGAACAATACCGATATTATTACGCAATGATTGCTGAGTCATATCACGGATATCAATACCATCAATCGTGATTGCCCCCTCATCGAGTTCATAAAAGCGGGGCAGCAGTGAGCATAATGTGGTTTTACCCGCCCCCGATGGCCCGACGAATGCCACAGTTTCGCCAGCCCGGATTTGCAGGTTCAAATGGGTGAAAATTTTATTCTGTGGTGAATAACCGAAACTGACATTGTGATAACAAATATCGCCATGCAAATGGCCAACAGGGCGAGCGTTTGGTTGGTCGACAATATCAGGCAGTGTATCTATCAATTGAGTGAATCGCTTAAAACCGGCAATTCCTTTCGGATAACTTTCCAGTACTGAGGTTATTTTCGCCACCGGGCGAAAAAACACTTCAACTAATAACAGAAAGCCGACAAAACCGCCGTAACTCAACTGGTCATGCACGACGTACCAGGTACCGGCAACCATCACAATTAACTGCACCAGACGGGTACTGAGGTAGCTCATGGTCATACTGGTGGTCATGATGCGGTAAGCCCGCAATTTGGTGGTGCGGTAGCTTTCGTTATCTGCGGCGAACAATTTCTTTTCATGAGATTCATTAGCGAAAGCTTTGACGACACGAATACCGCCGATACTTTCCTCAATGCGGGCATTAAAATTGCCAACTTGACCAAACAGTTTGCGCCAGGTCTCGGTCATCTGTGAACCGTAGCGGCTGACCAGATAGGTCATAAAGGGTACGATGATGATGGTGAGCATCGCCAGTGGTAAATGGACGGATGCCATCAAAATGAATGCACCGATAAAGGTCATAACGGCAATAAAAAGATCTTCAGGGCCGTGGTGGGCAATTTCTCCAACCTCTTCAAGGTCTTTGGTGACGTGGGTGATAATATGGCCGGTCTTCATATTGTCGTAATAGCTGAATGATAATTTTTGCAGATGGCTAAAAGCCTGGCGGCGCATGTCGGTTTCGATACCCACACCCAATGCGTGCCCCCAGTAGTTAACAATCGCCATTAGCGCAGTATTGAGCAGATAAATCATCAACAGGCCAGTTGCCGCCCAAACGATCAACACCCAATCTTGATTGGGAAGTAATTTATCAATGAACAGTTTTACCGCCATCGGGAAACTCAACTCCAGCAGCCCGGCCAAAATGGCACAGCCAAAGTCCAGATAAAAAAGCCCTTTGTACGGGGCATAATAAGAAAAGAAACGGCGGAGCATTGGGGTATCCTTACAATTACAGAGGAGAAATCGGTACAAATGTCGGAAAGAGCTGTTCGCTGTATTATAAATGTAAATGGTTCTTAATAGCATTTATTTTGCTATTTATTATCCGATAATAGAATTCTTATCTGTGAGAATATGCATTGAAGCCAAGATTATATCGAGTATTGTTAGTCAGAAAATAGCGAGGAGCAGTAGCAATGAATTTGACCATGACAGATGCCCCAACGACTGAAGATATTGCAGAAATCATTGAGGGATTGAAGGCTTTTAACCGTAAATTTGTTGGTGATAATGGTCGTAAACCATTAGCCGTATTTATCACAGGAGAAGGTGGCGAAAAGTTGGGAGGGATTACCGGATATACATTAGGTAATTGCCTGAGTATTGAGTTGTTATGGGTATCGGATGCATTACGTCACTCAGGGGCTGGTACTAACTTGATGAACGCAGCCGAACAGGAAGCAATACAGCGGGGATGCAAGTTTGCCCAAGTAGATACATTCAGCTTCCAGGCTCGCCCGTTCTATGAAAAACAGGGTTATCAATTGAAAATGACGCTAGAAAATGTACTGGGTGAGTACCACCGTTATTATTTGACTAAAAATTTGATTAACGAGTTTGGCGGCACAAACCGACCATGCGCAGTTTAAATTCAAACAGTATCAAGGCCTATGTCTAATAGGTCTATTTTGTTACTGATACATAAAGAGGCTACCGCTGTGAGTATATATACGCCTTAATATTAGTGTCACGCCCACTCAACAGTGAATATTCAGCTTTTAAAGGAGGCTCACATTTTCTCTGAATTGCATCTATAGGCGTGGGTCTTCTATTAGGTTATTCTGTTTTACATTGGATTAGTTAATGTAAATGGAAATGAATATGGCGGCTTCATCAAATAAAAAGCTCTCGCTGTGGTCATTAACCTCGCTGGTCGTGGGTTCAATGATAGGTGCTGGTATTTTCTCTTTACCTGCTACATTCGGCCGAGCAACCGGAGGCTTGGGTGCCATCATCGCGTGGATTATTGCTGGTGGCGGAATGTTAACTCTGGCCTTTGTTTTTCAGACTTTGGCACAACGTAAGCCAGATTTGGATTCCGGTGTTTATATTTATGCTAAAACTGGGTTTGGTGATTATGCCGGTTTTGCCTCAGCCATTGGTTTTTGGGCTGGCGCCTGTATCGGCAGTGTTTCCTATTTTGTTTTGATCAAATCAACATTGGGAGCCTTCTTCCCACTATTTGGTGATGGTAATACGTTATCCGCAGTCTTAATTGCGTCATTAATCTTGTGGAGTTTTCATTTTATGGTGCTACGCGGTATCAAAGAAGCCGCAGCAATCAATACTATTGCCACCTTTGCTAAAGTTATTCCGATATTTATTTTTGTTATTGTGCTGGCATTTGCATTTCATACAGATACGTTTGCATTAAACTTCTGGGGTTCCCAATCTTTGTCTGGTGTCGGTGATCTCTCCCATTTGGATGACTATGGTTATACCGGTCATGCGGCATTAGATATTGGTGCAACATCAGAGACACTATTTGCTCAAGTGCGCAGTACTATGTTGGTCACCGTATTTGTTTTTGTGGGCATTGAAGGGGCGAGTGTTTATTCCCGTTACGCTAAAGAAAGAAAGCATGTTGGTATTGCTACTGTTCTCGGTTTTATTGGTGTTTTATGTTTACTGGTATTAGTGACAATGCTTTCCTATGGTGTGCTGCTTCGTCCTGATCTTGCTGCTTTACGGCAACCCTCAATGGCTGGGGTGTTAGAACATATAGTGGGTCGATGGGGCGCTATATTTATCAGCATCGGGCTGATTATCTCCGTTATGGGTGCATATCTGTCATGGACCCTATTGGCGGCTGAAGCACTCTATTCCGCAGCAAAAAGTAATATCATGCCGCAGATATTTGCAACGGAGAATAAGCGCGGGGTGCCATCGGCAGCGGTTTGGATGTCGAATATTTTTATCCAATTATTCTTAATTGTTACGCTCTTCACTGAGTATGCGTTTCAGTTGGCACTGGAACTCACTAGCTCATTAGTTTTGATCCCCTATTTGCTGGTTGCGGCTTATGGGTTGAAATTGGCCTGGACCCGAGAAACCTATTCGGCAGGTTCGGTCGAGCTGAAGAAAGATTTTATTTTTGCTTTGATAGCAACACTATATGCCATATTAATGGTCTACGCGGGCGGGTTGAAATACATATTACTGTCAGCAGTGATATATGGCCCGGGAACTGTGCTGTTTATCATCGCGAAGCGTGAGCAAAAGAAAGCAATATTCGCGCCGATTGAAAAATGTCTTTTTGCCGTGGCCATGATTACCGCTTTAGCCGCTCTGTATAGCCTCGCCACAGGGATAATTACGGTATAATAACGGCGGTGATACAGTAATTGTCTACTGAACAGAGATGACATTATATTATCGCCACAAACACTTAACTAAAACTAATGTATTTTGCGCCTATCCCTAACTTTACAATAGATGGGCTTGATCTATAACACAGAGTACGACAGGATCGCGTTGGAATAACTAATGGTTAGGTTGATATCCGATAGAAATGTATCCATTATAAAACGCGATTTTTCTTATATAGAGTTAGGATTGGTGTGCGCCAATCAGTAGGTATTGCTTTGAAAAAACAACAAAATATTACCCCGAATAGTGATTATTCTGCGGGAATTGGCGATGCGCAATTTGCGCTCGTGGTTTTACTTACAACATCATGTTTGCTGATTGCAATAACATTGATTGCGATCCTATGGCTAATCTAATGATACGCCATAGAAATTAGGGGGAATGTATGGATAAGAGCTTGTTTGATGACAACAAAGTCATCGCATTGATCGGTTTACTGTTGGCGGCACTCATTGTTGTCAGTGTCATGTTTGCGATGACCTATATGGCGGATCGCCAACGTAACGAAGCACAACCTATTGATGTACAGAATTGCTATAAAAAGAACTGAAAAGCGTTATTCGCCGGAGAGCAGTGGTAAGCATTCAGGCGAATCGTGGGTATTGCGGAGTGTTATGCCAGCTTCTGATGAATAGCATGCAAGGGCAACGCGATATTCAGGTCAATATCAGTATTTTGCCTGAAATCATACGGAGTGATACCGTAACGTTTTCTGAACATGTAAGTAAAATGTGACTGTGAGCCAAAGCCAAAGTCCAATGCGATATCAAAAATCGTACTATCACTACTTCTTAGTTGATAAACCGCGCCCGCTAAGCGTCTTTCCCGAATGTATTTACCCAGCGATACCCCGGTCACTTCTTTAAATATTTTCTGCATATGCCAAAGCGAATAGCCTGAATACACGGCTAACTCTTCAAGGTAGATGACCCGCCCTAGATGGGTTTCGACCCATTTACTGAGGGCGCAGACTAACGCGAGATGATTTTCTTGTGACATTATTTAGTCTGTTTTTTCTGGATAGGAGTAGAGCAGTATACACAAGTTGAATCGAACAACACAAAACACCAAATTGCTCCCGATTGAACAAAATAGACCATAAAGACTTTTCAGACAGTGTTTGCAAAAGATTTTTCTGGTGCCATAGTAAAAGGGTAGTGTCATCAGGAAGGGGTCTATCCCGAGGATAAAGGGTTGAGTTTGGAAAAATAGAAATTAAAAATGATGAGGTGATCGCATGTTAATAACGGTGATTATGACTCTGATAGCGGTTGTCGGCGTAACCGTTTTTTTAAAGATGCCAGTAATGGTCCTGCATAAAGGTAAAGGCGCAGGAGGTGATGAACTGTGAGATTAGGAATATTGTGATCGATCTACATCTAATGAGTTTCCTCTAGAACCAGGTGATTGATAATTTCATGCCTGGTTTTTTTATATCCCCTTCGTACTGACGTTAGCTTTCTTGCCATCTCATATCTGCTTCTTTCTCGCAAAAAGAGGGGGCAATTGATTGATTAAGCACATCATCGACATCGGTTGTAGGTATTTCATTAGCCGAGGATAATGCCAGTCTTTCGAGTCGACAAGAGCAGTGCAGGTTAAAGAAATATTTCAGCAAGCGTGATATCCTTTTACGATATTACTGAGAAGGAATTATGCATGTCTGAAATGTTTACTAATGACCAAGAGCTGGTGTCAGACTTGGTTGCCTGCCAACTGGTGATTAAGCAAATCCTTGATGTGATTGATATCATTGCTCCGGTGGAGGTGCGAGATAAAATGTCCCATCAACTTAAAGCTATTGATTTCTCTACACACCCGGCAGGGGCGGACCCAGTGACTAAGCGAGCGATTGAGAAAGCCATTGCATTAATTGATATGAAATTTAGCCAAAAATAACCGCTACCGTTTAAGGCTGTCTGCAAGTAGGGCGGTAGTATCAGGCTAGCGGCCGTGGGGGAAATGCACTGCGGGTTATGAATAGCAAACCCGCAGTTCAATTATTCAAAAACGTTATTGCCGATCTTTTTCACTAATGGGCAGTTACTGACACCAATGACACCATTTTCACCGTTTATAAATTGAGCGGTTGTAACAGTTCTTGCCGTCAGATATTTACACTGCAAACCAATGCCTGCGGCGTTTTTCTCACTGCCAATAAGCACGCCATAGCCTGAAAAGAGAAGGCCCAAGTATATGATTGCTGCCACCAGAACCAGTCTGAATAAACTCATGTAGTCACTCCATGTAATTAG
>NZ_JAZGQE010000175.1:0-9147 GCF_048593885.1 Yersinia sp. 1252 StPb PI
ACTAAACACTGAAAAATAAGAAAAAACAAAAACCTTATTAAATGAAAAATAAGCATTGAAGTTATCTAAACCAAAATAAAATCCTAATCCTGTTATGGTAATTAGTATGAGATCAAAAAAGATAAAACCTACTCTTTTACCAAAACTAAATGCTTCCATTAGAAATGCCTCGATGTTATATCTTTCAAAGACTCTCGGATATATTTTTGTACTTCATACTCAATAACTTCCTTTCCTTTATCAAGCATCCGATCAGCATACATAGCTCCCAAGTCCCAAAATCCCTGCTCCATCTCACGAGCCTTTTCTACAAACTCTTGCTGTGCAGCCTCGATGTATGTAACAACTTTATCAGTGACACCAAATTTTTTATCTATTTCGTTTAGAACGGCTGCTGTAAGCAAACTGGCGCTAACCACAACAACCAATGGAACGAAGACTAATGAAGTAAAAGATGTAATAGCAGCAGCAGCGCTCCAACTAACAGCCGACGCAATACCTATTTTCACTACATCTGTTGCCAAGGAACCGATAAACTCAGCCAGTGACGTTGCATCATTCAATATAAAATCAACCGTTCGATAAGCCGCTGCTACATAAAACGTTAATCGTGCACCACTGATAATAGAGTTTTTAAGCCCATACTTACCAATACCCAAATCAACCACCTTCGGGTTTTTTAATGCAAATACCGGCGCGGTTAATACTTTTCTAACACCAGCATAGCCCGTCAGTTTGATTAACTCAGTGCCTTTATGATTAACGTAGACCGTAGCTCTGATACCGAAGTCACCTAATCGAGCAATAATCATCGAGGTGGTGACAACATCCTTTCCATTCACACCGTAATTAACCATCACTTGCCCGACACCGGACTGAGTCGTTTCCACCCAAGCTGTTTTCGTGTCTTTCCAACCCCATGATTGGAGCACTTCCAAACTCTCCGAGAGTGTCAGTAGCATCACATCTTGATTGGTTCGTGCCAACATAGCGCGTAAAGCGTCATCCGGTAGAGTATGGGTATTACGTAATACTGGGTAATCTGGGACAAACTCCGAGGGTGGTTTTTCACCCGTGAGATAGGGAGGAGGACTGGCTCTTTTTACCGATTGAGCATGCTGCTCTGGTTCTGTCGAGCGAGCAGGGGCGGAGTTCAACTCGTAGACATCATTCATCATCGAAGGGATGAATAGTGCCTTGCATGGACAGTTACTTGTGCTGTGCAGCGTCCCCGCAAACTTGCGTCCCAGTATCGTATCACCGGGAATGTGCCCGACAATGATGTAAGTTCCCGGATGCTTGCCGCAGGTAACACGGTCCTGTTCACGGGCGACGGAACTTCCCATTATTGTGTGGGTCGGTTCCCCTTCGGTGATGACGCCTCCGCAGGTTGTTTTATCTCCCACAACCAGATAATAACCTTTTGCCATATCATCCCTTATTTATCCATTTGCCAATATCAATTTGGCAATCTGCCCAAAAAGGTAAGGGAAAATGATGGATCAGGCAAATAAAAACTGAAATTGTGTTTTATGTGTAGTAAACGAAATAGGGCATACAGTAAAGCCTCCTCGCTATCGGAGATACTCGAATTTTTAACTACGTGTAAATGCAGCGGGAAACGGCCTTTCATTTGGCTAGTTGCCTTACCGGTCAACTCCACTCATTCCATAAGACCCCGCTTCGGCGGGGTTTTTGTTTGGTCTTAACGTTGATAGCGTAAGGCATCCACGAACAACGAAAATGCGGTGGTATGCTGCCTGCGGCTCGGATAGTAGAGGTAATAACCGGGGAAAGGCTCACACCACTCTTTCAGCACCCTGATTAGATTGCCACTGGTAATTTCAGCTTTTACCGCATCCTCTGGTACGAATGCCAGACCAAAACCCATGGCGGTGGCATCAATGCGTTGTCGCAAACTGTTAAAGGTCAGTTGCCCATCAACACGAACTCTTAATTCATGCCCCTCTTTTTCGAATTCCCACGCATAAAGGCCACCCATTGTCGGCAGGCGCATATTGATGCAACGATGATTTTGCAGATCTGCCGGAGTGGTGGGGATGCCATATTTAGCCAAATATGAAGGTGAGCCAACGACAGCCATACTCATATCCGGCCCAATCCGTACCGCAATCATATCTTTTGCTACCTGTTCTCCAAGGCGGATGCCGGCATCAAATCGTCCACTGACAATGTCGGTTAAGGTGTTATCGACCGTGATTTCCACATTAATGTCCGGGTAATCGGCGAGAAATGATTTCAATACCGGCCAGAGAGTCGAGTCCACGGCGTGTTCGCCAGCAGTGACACGAATATTCCCCGCAGGCCGCTCGCGCATTTCGCTTAAGGCATCCAGTTCACTCTCAATTTCTGCAAAACGTGGTCCCAGACTGTTTGCCAGTCTTTCGCCCGCTTCTGTCGGGGCAACGCTGCGGGTGGTGCGGGTCAATAAGCGAAGCTCAAGTCGTTCTTCCAACCCACGAATGGAATGACTTAAGGCCGATTGTGAAACCCCCAGTTTTGCCGCCGCTTTGGTGAAGCTTCGCTCCCTGGCAACCATAAGAAAGGAAATTAAATCGTTAAAATTCTCTTTTAACATCAGTCTCTATACCTGTTTAGCTGCCTGTGTGTTCCAGTATAGTTAAATTTATGAGTTAAATTCATATACCCATGCACATTTATCCATCTAATCCTCTGCTCGGACATTTGCTACCTTTTTTGCTACCGACATTCATTTAATGAATGCCTCGTAATGACAAATAAATTACAGGTAGGAGTAAAAGAAATGCAAAAGCGCACATTGGGTCGCAGTAATCTCGACGTGTCCGCCATGGGCTTAGGCTGTATGGGGATGAGTTTCAGTTATGGTCCGGCTGCCGATAAACAGGAGATGATCTCTTTGTTGCACAAAGCGGTGGACCTTGGCGTGACATTCTTCGATACCGCAGAGGTCTATGGGCCTTACACCAATGAAGCATTATTGGGTGAGGCGCTGGCACCTCTGCGCGATAAAGTGGTGATTGCGACCAAATTTGGTTTTCAGGCTGATCCGAACGGCGGGCCAAAATGGATCGGTTTAAACAGTCGACCAGAGCATATTAAAAAAGTGGCGGAAGCCTCACTCAAACGGCTGAAAACGGATGTTATTGACCTGTTTTATCAACATCGCGTCGATCCCAATGTACCCATTGAAGATGTGGCCGGTGCAGTACAGGATTTAATCAAAGAGGGTAAAGTAAAACACTTTGGTTTATCTGAAGCTGGGGCGGCGACCATTCGCCGAGCTCACGCTGTTCAGCCGGTAACCGCCCTGCAAAGTGAATACTCATTATGGTGGCGTAAGCCGGAGCAAGAAATCATACCAACGCTGGAAGAACTTGGCATTGGTTTGGTGCCTTATAGCCCACTGGGTAAAGGTTATCTGACGGGTAACATGAATCAATCAACCCAGTTTGCCAGTGATGATTTTCGTAGCACGTTACCACGATTTACTCCCGAAGCCTTGGCCGCTAATCAGGCGTTAATCACCTTGATTCAGCAGGTCGCTGACCAAAAGGGTAGCTCGCCCGCGCAAATCGCTCTTGCCTGGTTGCTGGCGCAGAAACCCTGGATTGTACCGATCCCCGGTACGCGCAGACTGAATCGGTTAGAAGAGAATATTGGTGCGGTGAATGTAGAGTTGACCACTGCTGATCTGCAACAGATTAATAACGCGGCTGCACAAGTAACGATAATGGGTGATCGCTACCCCGAAACATTGGAGAAGCTTACTGGATTGTAATTTGTTCGCTTAATATCAGAGCAGAAATAGAGGCGGGATTGCTACTTTACAGGCCTATACTCTCTAGGTAGCAATTTCCTTGAAACCAACTTTTTCTGTATTCAAACTGTTTACTCTCGACGTTCTTTACGGTTTATCTAGCTTCAAATCACAGTGTTTATGATACCGGAGATACATCATGACGATAAAAGTTCTCGGTTATGCAGCCAAATCCGCACAAGTTCCCCTTGCCCCACTCGAGTTTACCCGTCGCGATCCGCGTCCTGATGATGTGGTGATGGATGTGCTCTATTGCGGTGTCTGTCACTCAGACCTGCATCAGGCGCGTAACGACTGGGGGTTCAGCAGCTATCCGCTGGTACCCGGGCATGAAGTGGTGGGGCAAGTCACCGCCGTGGGTAACAGTGTCACGAAATTCAAGGTGGGTGATTTTGCCGGAATTGGCTGCATGGTGGACTCCTGCCGAGTGTGCCAACCCTGTCAACAGGGCCTGGAGCAGTATTGTGCAGAGGGCAATGTGCAAACTTACAATGGTGTTGATCGCCACGACCATACACCAACCTATGGTGGCTACTCACAATCCATTGTAGCTTCTGAAGATTTTGTGCTGAAAATGCCTGCTGGTTTGGATTTGCAAGCTGCCGCGCCACTACTGTGCGCCGGTATTACCACCTGGTCGCCGCTGCGCCATTGGAAAGTGGGTAAAGGCAGTAAAGTCGCGGTAGTTGGCTTGGGTGGCTTGGGTCATATGGCATTAAAGCTGGCGAATGCATTAGGGGCTGAAGTGACGCTCTTTACCCGTTCACCGAGTAAAGAGGCTGATGCTCGTCGTTTAGGTGCACATCATATTGTGTTATCCACCGATGATGCACAAATGGACGCGACCAAAGGGCAATTCGATCTGATTATTGATACCGTGCCTTATGTCCATGATATCAACCCGTACATGCCGACACTGAATGTGGATGGCACCCTGGTATTTGTTGGTTTTCTTGGTGATCTTAGCCCAATGATAAACACCATGCCATTGATTCTGGCACGGCGTTCGGTGGCCGGTTCATGTATTGGCGGCATTGCTGAAACACAGGAAATGCTCGATTTCTGTGCTGAACACGGCATTGCTTCAGATATAGAGATGATCAAGATTCAGGATATCAACGACGCCTATGAGCGGATGCTGAAAAGCGATGTGAAATACCGTTTCGTGATCGATATGGCGTCGTTAAAACCGTAATTATACTGGGAGTCACGTGGGGGGAACCTCGCATTTTTCCCATTAAATTTTAGCTGGCGTGCTCGTCCATATTCACGCAGGCAAATCGATGAGCAGGGCACGCAGCGGCGTTTCAGCTTTAATCACCAGATGCCGTTCTTCTTGTACAAAAGCACCATCACCGCAGGTCAGGCGCTGAGTTTCACTGGCTTGCGGCCCATCCACCGTTACTGTTCCGTGAATGGATTGCAGATAAGCCCTGGGGCCGTGTAGGTCAATGGTGTACTGTTCGCCCGCGGCTAAATCCAGATGATGAATCCATACTTGCTGACGCAGTTTCAGGCTGCCCTGCTCACCGTCAGGAGACGCTAGTAGCCTTAGTGGCTGCGTGCATAATGACAGGTGCTGGGCGGGATTGCTTTCCTGCTCAGGGCAGGCATTGAGCCATAACTGAATGCGAGTTAATGGCTTATCAGTACTCAAATTATGCTCGCTATAGCTGACACCTGATTGAGCAGAAAAGAGCAACACATCGCCAGTTTTACCGCGCACATAGTTACCCAGACTATTTCGATACTCAGCCTCACCTTGTAAAATCAGGTTTAAAATATCAACCTGCGGATAAGTTCGTGGTTGAAATGAGGATCCCGGTGCTAACACTTCCTGATTCAAAACGCGCAGTGAGGCATAACCCAATAGCTTCGGGTCAAAATAGTGGCCGAATGAGAAAGTATAACGGGCTTGGAGCCAACCATAGTCAGCTTGCCCGCACTGTTTTGCTGTTCTGCATGTGATCATGACAATGATTGCCCTATCCTGATATTAATTGATAAAGAGATGGTAAGCGTCTGGACGACGGATTGTTAGCCAGTTAATCTGGTCGCTATATTCAAATTTCCTGATTGAGAAAATGATGGCCAAAGATCGGGCGCTAACGTTAGAAGCATTGAGAGTAATGGATGCTATTGACCGCCGTGGTAGTTTTGCCGCGGCGGCTGATGAATTGGGGCGGGTACCTTCTGCGCTGAGCTATACCATGCAGAAACTTGAAGATGAGCTTGATGTGGTGTTGTTCGACCGCTCCGGGCATCGCACCAAATTTACCAATGTTGGGCGGATGCTACTGGATCGCGGGCGGGTGTTACTGGAGGCCGCAGACAAACTGACCACCGATGCTGAGGCATTGGCCCGCGGCTGGGAAACACATATCACGATTGTCAGTGAGGCATTGTCTCCGGCATGGAAACTGTTCCCGTTGATCGACAAACTGGCGCTCAAAGCTAATACTCAGGTCTCCATTTTTACCGAAGTATTGGCCGGGGCATGGGAACGGTTGGAGCAAGGGCGGGCTGATATCGTCATTGCGCCCGATATGCATTTCCGTGCATCTTCAGAGATTAACAGCCGTAAACTGTACAAAGTGACTAGTGTCTATGTTGCCAGCCCAGACCACCCCATTCATTTGGAACCAGAGCCTCTGTCAGAACTGACCCGAGTGAAATACCGTGGTGTCGCCGTGGCGGATACCGCTCGTGAGCGGCCAGTTATCACGGTGCAATTGCTGGATAAACAGCAACGTTTGACGGTCAGCACTATCGAAGATAAGCGGCGGGCATTATTAGCCGGTTTGGGTGTGGCGACCATGCCTTATGAAATGGTAGAAAAAGACATTGAAGCGGGCCGTTTACGGGTCGTCGGGCCAGAGTTCAGCCGTGAGGCCGATATTATTATGGCATGGCGGCGTGACAGCATGGGGGAAGCTAAGTCGTGGTTCCTGCGAGAAATCCCTAGATTATTCGCTAATAAGTAAACGGCTACTGCGCGTTAATCTGTTAATAAAGTGAAACGTGTATCTCGTCCATGTGGCTCCAGCAGGTCTTGCTGTGGGCCGATGGAGATAATCCCGTAAGGGTTTATAGTGCCGTGGCTGCGATAGTAGTGATTGCGGATATGGGCAAAATCTACTGTTTCAGCGACGCCTTGAATTTGATAAATATCGCGTAAAAAGCCATATAAGCTGAGATAATCGCTGATACGGCGCTTATCACATTTGAAATGAGTGACATATACCGGATCAAAACGCACCAATGTGGTCCATAAACGCAAATCCGCTTCCGTCAGTTGGCCGCCAGTCAGATATCGCTGTTTCGCCAGAATCTGTTCCAGCTTGGCCAATGCATCAAATAAGGTATTAACTGCCTCGTCATAGGCTTCCTGTGTAGTGGCGAATCCCGCCTTATACACCCCATTATTGACCTGATCGTAAACCCACCCGTTAATATCATCAATATTACTGCGTAACGCTGTAGGGTAATAATCCCCCGCTTTGGCGCCGACTCCATCAAAAGCAGTATTGAACATACGAATGATATCGGCAGATTCATTGCTAACGACGGTCTGTTGCTGCTTATCCCATAACACCGGAACGGTCACCCGCCCGCTATAATTTGCATCGGCGCGCAGATAAAGCTGATAGAGATAGTCAAGATGATAGAGTTCGTCGCCGGTGGCGGCAGGAAAATCATTAGCGAAGGTCCAGCCATTCTCCAGCATCAGTGGATGTACCACAGAAACTGAAATCAGTGACTCTAAGCCTTTCAATGTGCGCATGAGTAAAGTGCGGTGTGCCCATGGGCAGGCAAGAGAAACATACAGATGGTAACGGTGTGTTTCGGCTTTAAAGCCAGCTTTACCTTGTGGGCCAGCTTGCCCGTCAGCAGTCACCCAATTGCGGAACTGTGAGGTACTGCGTTTGAAATGACCACCGGTAGATTTTGTGTCGTACCAGATGTCTTTCCACATGCCGTCTACGAGCTGTCCCATCCAATCCCCCCGCGTTCTTGAAATTGTAGCGTTGTTAGCTGCTCTTATTCATCCGAATCACTTGCCTGAGTAAGTTCATCGGGATTAATGAGCCTCATCCTTGAGGCTCACCCTACGGGCTAGCATAAATGCTGTTCAAATTGGTTCCCAATTTGTCATTCGCTTGCAGCCAGGCTGCAACTCCAATTACTTTGGGGATTGCATTTTATAGTATAGCCTTACCATTTCTTACCCAGCAGACGGTCAATACTGAAACCACCCGGGCCGGCAACCGCCAACACAATGAAACCGCCAGCGATGGTTAGGTTTTTCATGAACATCAACTGGTTAACGCCTTCCGCAAAGTTAGTGTGGAAGATAAGTGCCGTCAGAATAGTGAAACCCGCAGTGAACAGTGCAGTGGTACGGGTCAGGAAACCAAACAGAATTGCCAGACCGCCACCAAATTCCAACAAAATGGTCAATGGCAGGAAGAAGCCTGGGACACCCATCGCTTGCATATATTGTTGTGTGCCAGCATAGGCATCACCCATTTTGCCGTAACCGGCTACAATAAACAGAATCGGCATCAGAATGCGTGCTACCAACAGGCCAGTATCTTGTAATTTGTTCATCGACGACTTCTCCAAAAAGTTGTTCTATTAATGCCTGGCATCTGCGGGCGTTAATGGTTAATCAAAGGTGCTTGTGTGTGGTCGCTTGCCGGTGTTATCCCGCAAACTCCCTGAGTTGATGAGAGAATGTTAGTTGAGAAGTAGAGAAGTTGTTAGCAAGTAAAACTGTCTGTTTTTATCAAAAAAACTGAAGTGTAAGCAGATTAAAGCCGAAAAACGGTCTGTTTAGGCATAAGAAAGGGGGAAGGGCCGTCAGTAGCCCGCATGAGATATCGATATGCCACCAAGTGAAGTAACGGCAGGTTAACGTAAGAGAAAAGTGTTACGAAACAATCGGATGGTTCCCCATAACCCAACCGCTCGACGCGACCAGCGGATAAATTTACTCGGGTGGCGGATACCGTATAGCGCGACCAGACTGGAGCCAATCATCAAATATTTTCGCATACCGACGATTTGTGCCCAACCGCGATCATAAGGTGCAGTGACCTCAAGCCAATGTGCGGTGCTGTTGGCGAGATCCAGACGTTGTTGCTGGATCTCATGTAACAATGCGGCCTTTTCCTGTGCTAATTTACGGCGGCTCAACGCTCTTTCTCCAATAACTCGCGATCCGTTTCCAGTTGCTTACGGGTAGAACCCAGCAGTGTGGAGCGGCGCGCCTTGGTGAGAGTCCAGATAATACCGATTATCGCTAGTGCTAATAGCACGGCAGT
>NZ_JAZGQE010000176.1:0-9131 GCF_048593885.1 Yersinia sp. 1252 StPb PI
GATGCTGGTTTGCTATTGGTTTAGCTTTCTCAGCTATTTTATTAATTTTTATCATTTAACTCACCTATGGAACATGAAATTGATTTTCTTAATTGTTCATTAGATTTAATAATCTCCAATGCTTCGGTATTAATTTCTTCAAAGGAAGAAAATGCACATACTAAAATTAAGAACTCACCAACTCTTTTGTAAATAGCAAAAATAGCTGGTTCATCCAGTAAGTTGGTGACTAGTTGGAACTTGCATTCTTCCTTTGTTCGACGGTAATGAGCAAACAAATCTTTATTATCTACAATTGGAAAGTTGTGATATTCGCCTGGCGAAACACGAAGAGTGATGGATTCGCATTCGATAATAGACCCACGTATTGCAATGCTGCTTTTTGGGTTGCTCATTTTTTTTCACCTGTTGTTAACTGATGAAATGAAGATTACTCATTTCGTTGTATTATGTAAACAACAAAATGAGTTTTATTTTAAAGTTAACATTAATTCGTTGTATTTTATTGAGAATTATTTTTAACGTAGTTTGTGCGTGTTTTATTGAAGCTGACCACTTTTGCTTAAGAGGTCGCTATTTGAATGCTGATTGAGGATATGAAGAGCAAAAAAGAGGCCGCGCATGCGACCTTGATCTAGTGTGAAGCAGATTTATAGCAGACGCAATTTGGTTTCTATAGCTACACCTATAATTTTGCAATTGCCATTAATTGGAACTAAGGGCCATGCTGGGTTCAGTCCTTTAAGGTAACGTTGCCCCCCATCAATGACTAATTTTTTGAATGTCGCTTCATTAGAATCTTCCATTTTAGCGATCACTAAATTCCCATTAGATGCCTCACGTCCGGTATCAAAAAGGACAAAAGTCCCTTCAGGTACGCTTAGTCCAATAGGAGCAGTCATTGAGTCACCACTTACTTCCAACCAGAATGCATCGCCTTGTATATGCGCATCAGACTCAAGCCAAAGATCAATATCCTTAAGGCTGTAAGCTTCAATAGCCTCCCCCCATGCGCCAGCTTGAACGCTGCTAATTACTGGGTATCGATATCCTGGGGTATGGGTGCCTACAAAAGAAACATTGCTACCTTCGCTCCCAGTGAGTAGGTAATCAGGATCGCACTGAAGAGCTTTAGCTAGTTCGTGCAAATATCGAGGGCGCTTAGTTCGTCCTGTTTCTACAGAGACAATGCCTTGTTGTGTCGTTCCAGCTAATTCAGCAAGTTCTGATTGTGTAAGCCCCAGCTCTAGCCTTCTTTGTTTAATCCTTTCCGCCAATGACATTTTTAACCCCCTCCATATTTATGCTAAGCATCATACAACAAGCGTTGTAATTGACAAACAACAAATTGTGTATTTAAATACTGCAAACGTTGTATTTGACTGAGGTTATATGTCTATTTCACTTCGATTGAAGGAACTGCGGCTAGAGCGAGGCTTAACACAGCATCAACTCGCTGTTCTTTCAGGGGTTAAGCAGCAAACTATTCAGCGAATTGAGTCGGGTACATCTCACCGACCCAGGCATCTCCTTGAAATTTCCGAGGCGTTAGGGTGTTCGCCTCATTGGTTGTTGAATGGCATCAAGAAAGATTTCTGATCTTTACGGAGATTAACTAATGAGTCCATCGGAGTTTATCCACAAACACATTTTAGTTGCGCTGGTGGCTGATGGCGTCCCTGACGTGATTGCTAGGGGGGGGGCAGACGAAGGCGTCAAGCACTATCACAAACTCGCTCAGGCAAGCCGCAAGGGTGCCGCTTTCGACGATTGTTTGCGGGAAGCGCATCTGTGGGTTCAGTTCAATTGTTCGAAAGCCGAACGCAAGCCGGGCCGGAAGCGGCAACCAAAGTCTCAGATTCAGCTCGGATTAGTTTAACGACGAGGGGCATTGATGGCTTATGAGCAGTTCGTCCAGGTAATCATGCCAACGGTGTTTTGTCCCGAGGATGGGAAGTGGATTCAGGAGCAGTTACAGCAATTGGCACCCTCGTTGCGCAGAAAGGTTGTCGTTAAGTATGCAGAGGCTTATCAGGTCGCGTTTTACACGGAGTCTGTTTCATACCGTCAAGAGAACAAAGCAAGGCATGAAGCTAATACGCGATTGAGATTGTTTGTGAAAAGCCACGGAAAAGCACTGCAGGGTTACACGGTCAGTCCGCCGTTGGTAGTGAAGTAATAGCAGCCCCGAAGGTGTGGCGGCTTGAAGCAGTAAATTACACGCTGACTTGAAGGTGTCAGGTGTTAGCAGGTCGAGATTCTTTGTCCGTCTTTTTTCGTATCAATGTACTCGTTAGCTAGTACGTGAATAAGGGAGAAGGAGGAGGGGGGTAAGGGGGGAGGTGGATGTGGGATTGGAATAGGCCTTTTCCAACAGACCACTCCATAGGTTAGGTAGATCTCGATCTAGGGGGTTAGCCCTCCAAAATGCAACCGTACTAGCAAGATGATACGCAGAGTAGGCATAGACCAGAAGAAAGGTTTTCTCTGGAATAGTTAATTGGCGAGAGGTTACACAATGCTGAACATTACACCGAACTTCGCACAGGAACGCGCTTTGAACATGCTGCGCCGTGACTGGAAGTCATTTAATTCTTTCATGGTCTATGCACCGACAGGCAGTGGTAAAACCGGCTTAGCGGCATTCATCGCTGACGGTTTTGTCAGTCGTGGTATGCGGGTGCTGTTTGTCGCCCCGTTCACCGTTCTGATCAACCAGACTTCCCGCCGTTTTGTTGAGTACGGTTTGCCGGAAGATGAAATCAGCTTTATCTGGCGCAACCACCCGAGCTATGACCCTGCGCTAAAAATTCAGATTGCCAGTGCCGATACGCTGATCCGCCGTGAGTTTCCCGACAATATCGATCTGCTGATTATTGATGAAGCCCACTTACGCAGAAAGCAGATCCTGATTGAGATTAATCGACTGGTTACCGAAACCAATGTGAAAGTTATTGGGCTGTCTGGTACGCCATTTTCACCATTTTTAGGGAATTACTATAACCGTCTGATTAAGCCCACGACCATCGGAGAGCTGATCCAGCGTGGTGACCTGAGCGGTTACGAATTCTATGCGCCCGGCAAACCTGACTTGAAAGGCGTTAAAACTACCGTTTCTGCTGAGTTCGGATCTGACTATAACGAAACCCAACTTGCAGAAATCATGTGTGGTGCTGATCTCGTTGGTGACATCGTTGATAACTGGTTACAGAACGGGCGGGATCTGCCTACGGTGGCATTCTGCGTAAACGTAGCTCATGCCAACTACGTCACTATTCAGTTTAATAAGGTTGGGATTAACGCCGAGGTGATGGTAGCTGAAACACCTCATGAAGAGCGTCAACTCATCATTCATCGCTTCGAAATGGGCGCTACGAAAATCATCGTCAGTGTGGGTGTGCTGGTGGCTGGCTTTGACAGTGATGTCCGCTGCGTTATCTATGCCCGCCCAACAAAAAGCGAAATCCGCTGGCTACAGAGCTTAGGCCGTGGGCTTCGAACCGCGCAAGGGAAAGAGTCGTGTCTGATTTTCGATCACAGCGGCACAGTGCATCGTTTGGGCTTCCCTGACTCTATCGAATACAACGAACTGCCATCCAAAAACGACGGAATGAAAGATAGCGCCAGTCGTGAGACAGAGGAACGCACTGAAAAACTCCCTAAAGAATGCACTGAGTGTCATTTCATGAAACCCGCAGGGGTATACGTCTGCCCTAAATGTGGATTTAAGCCACTGGCAGGACAGGACGTGGATACCGACACCCAGCGCGGACTGAAAAAATTGGGCAAGGGAAAGCGTGTATTCACCCAATCCGACAAGCAAGCCTGGTGGAGTCAGATCAAGTTCTATCAACGTCAGCGCTCATCGATGGGTAAGCCCGTAAGCGATGGGTGGTGCTCACATACCTTCCACGACAAATTTAGCGAATGGCCTAATGGCTTAAGTGATTTCCCGATGGAAATAACACCGGAAGTCAGCAGCTACATCAAACATAAACGCATCTCCTTTGCTAAAGGCCGGGAGAAATTAAAGCCACCAGTTCAGCAATGTAATTCCGGAAATATTGACGCCACTATGGCGATTATCGAAGCCAAAAATCACCTTGAAGAAATACGGAAAAGTTTAAGGAAACCAGCATGAAGACAGCAGAAGCAGCAAAGGGCCGATGGGCTGAGATTTTTGAATACTTCGGTTTACCGCCAATCACTGGCAAAAATCACTTCAAGGGGGAATGTCCGGTATGCGGTGCTCGCGGCAAGTTCCGTATTGATGATCGTGAAGGCGTTGGAATGTGGATTTGTACCTGTGATAGCGGCGATGGCATGAAACTGCTTAACCTGACTCAGAATAAATCATTTTCTGAGTTATGCGCCGAGGTGGATCAGCTTATTGGCAATAACTATCGACACATCAGCATTCCTGTCACCAGTTCAGCAGCGAAACAGCGGCAGCGAGTTATCAGTAAGTTTTCAAAGCTGGTGGATTTGCGCGGTACCACTGCCGCAGATTATTTGCGCCAGCGGGGTATTAACCGGCTTCCTGTTGAAGCGGTCCGGTTTTGCGATAAACAGCGGCATGCAGGGCGGGTATATCAGGCGCTTTATTCTCTGGCTACAGATGATAAGGGGGAACTCTGTTACCTGCATCAGACCCTGCTTGATGGGGATAAAAAAGCGAATATCGGTGATAGCGCTAAACGGCTTAAATCACTACAGGAACAGAACTATCTCGATCATGCTCGCTCAGTGGCGATCCGCATGTTTCCGGTTGCCTCCACACTGGGAGTTGCTGAAGGAATTGAAACATCACTGTCCTGCTATCAGGTGTACGGGATAAACACATGGTCAGTAATCAATGCCGGATTCATGGAGAAATTCAGGGTGCCAGCAGGCGTAAAACACCTCATCATTTTCGCTGATATGGATAAACATTCCGCCACTGGACAGGCCGCAGCGTTTAATTGTGCCACCGCCAATCTCAGAGCAAAAAACGATTTGATATCTGTCAGCGTGCGTTGGCCTGATAACGGCGATTTTAATGATTTTGTGATGAACGGCGACCAGGTTCGTGAGCAGGTCTATACAAAGAGGGCAGCATAGTGAAACTAGAATCAGCAATGAAACAGTTCAGCGCCAAGAGCCAGATGATTACGGATTCTCCCCGCGCTACCTCTTCCGACTCGCTCAAGGGACCGGACCTAGCCGCTGCAATGGGAATGGTTGAGGCTCGGGCCAGTTTCGGAATGGCTGCATATCTTGGCAAGGTTGGCATTAGCAAAGAGGACCGGATCAGAACCGTCGAACAGCTTACCCAATTTGCCATGAAGAATGCCCCGAAGCATGTCGGCAAAGCATCGGGCCGCCGAATGGCTCAATGTATGGTTATTCTGGCTAAATTTGCCTATGAGGAATACTGCAGTTCGGCAGCGGCTACTACCACATGTAAACACTGCAAAGGGAAGAGGCTGATTTACAGCATTCAAAAAGTGGTTAAACACCCCGGATGCGGTGAAAAAACAGATGCATGGATAGAGGATGAGCTGGTGGGTGAATTGTGTATTCCCTGTAACGGAAAGGGGAAAATTTCCCATCGTTGCCGCTGCAATGGCACCGGTAAAGTGCGTGACCTTGAGAAATCCAAGCGGCTTGGTGTGCCAGTCGAGAAAGAGTGTGAACGCTGCTCAGGAATTGGATACAAACGGACCCCCTCAACAACAGCTTACCGAGCGATTACAGCGCTGCTTCCTGAACTAACCCAATCATCTTGGTCGCGCAATTGGAAGCCGTTCTATGCGTCGCTGGTGGCTAAATGCGACATTGAAGAGAGTTATGCAGAGGATGAGTTTCAGCGAATTACACGATAGGCACATGATTGGTACTAATGGCGACACTTTTTAAACATATCGCTTGCATTTTGCATAAACTTGGCGTAATTTCTTTAAATAGTGGCATATCTCGCATGTAACCCACCACGAAAAATAAAGACCTCGCTTCGGCGGGGTTTTGTGCTTTTAATGTTGTAAATCTCTATTTATGGACATAGCTTTCTGGGGGAGTATTTATTATATTCATCACTTCTTTGACTATATTGTTGGGGTTGGCATGGATGAATTTTTAAATTATATCGATAAATTAGAGAGCCTCGGTAGCGCCTTGTTTTTCGGATTTTTAATTGGTGGTGTTTCAGCACTATTTTGCTTGTTTTTGACTAAAGACAAATATTACGTCGAAAAAAAATATGTAATCTATGCAATTTTAGTTGCACTAATTGTCGCACTCATGCCTCAATTTTTTGGAAATCACTCAGAGGGCATGAGGACTTTCGGCGAGTATGGGCAGGAGACTACTCGAGCGACGATAGATTCTTTATCTTGGCAAATCGCAGGAAAGATCCTTGGGTGTGTGGCGGGGTTTGGGGTTGCTTGGTCGGTGAAAAGGAAATATTTTCAATAATCGATTTTAAAAGAAGTTAAGCATGCTTCATTTGTACGCAGTGACAGCCGGGAAAAACCGGCAACTATTCCAGCCCTTGAGTTAATAGCTCGAGGGCTTTTTACATGCGGGATTATCCCCTATGTAGAATTAGCAGAATGTGGTGAGTCTACATTCGCATAGGTACTGGATTGGTTAATCCAATCGTTGTGAAACAGTACGCAGCCGAATATTGATTATTGGGTGCAAAAAAAACCTTACCACCGTTTATTTTGGTAAGGGGTGCCAATAGGCGAACACCAGGGAAATTTTTACTGCCAGACATCATATGATTGTTTTATTTAATTAATGTGACTTAAGTCAAATTGAATGAATAAGTTAATAAAATTCATAAAGATATACTTAATAATACGCATTCGTAATAGTGATTATTATTAACTATCCAATCACGTTAATGGTTTTATAAGCTAGAGTTAATGTATAACCAACTGGCCAGTACCACGGGCAGGCCCCCGTAACGATACCCCTTCGCTTCAGCCCCGCCTAACCGCTAGGGCTTTTTTTTCATTTCTACATTCGCCTGAGAATCATTGAGTAACGGGTTCATATCCCAATCTATTTAGATCATTGTTCCACCAATGACTTGGCGCTCAGCCGAATGTGGTGAATGCGCATGCTAAAGCGCCGCAATACTGGAGATGAAGTGACCGTGCAGGCTGGCAAAACTCCAGCAGACGGCCTGCAAGGGAGAGTGTAAACCCACTCCCTAATAAACGGAGTNGCGCAGTGAGAATCTGACATAGCCGAGATCAGCGCCGGCCACCACAGAAGTAGATTGAAAGGTATGCGGTCAGCACATTGGTAGATGTTGACGCCGGAACCGCAACCGGCTTCAAATTATAGTTAACGGCATGAAAACGTTAAAGTACGTTAACGCTCACTTTGGTGGGCCTTTTGTATTTTGAGGGTATACTGCCAGCAGATTGCTTTGTATTGATCCTGAAATGTAACCATAACTGTAATAATTTGAGCAACCTAAGCACATTCAGTGGTTTATTGGTAAGAAAGATAATCTGTACAAGAAATAACCTACACTGAATGGGGAATTTTAACTTTGAGGTTTTTATGATCCCTAAGGGATATAGCTTAAATGCTACATGCGATTACGTAAGTAGGTTAATCGGCGAAGCTGTTATTAAATTTCGCGTAAGTGGAGAAAATATCGACTTGAATAATTTAGTACAACATTTCAAGTCTGAATTTTTACAAGAGCAAAATGAAGAACGTAAATTTTATTTGAGTTTAGCTATTGGAATGCTTTCTGTAGATTAGTTATCAATAGAAATCAGATTTTTCGGTAAGCATCTTTGGTTTTTTCATGTCAAATATCCTGTTAATTTAAAGTTAATTAGAGTTATCTTCATTGAATTGCACTATTTTCATAATATTGTCCGAGATTCTCATTGCTTCCTACTCATTTAGGCGTAGGGTTGAACTCACAACGATTTACCCCTGTTGTATGTGACTTTTGAGGATTTAGCCCGCTTCGTAGGGGCATTTTTTTGTTTATATATTAAAACATTACGCCATTAGCTCATCAGGATAGAGCGCCAGTTTTCTAAGCTGACGGTGCGTGGTTCAAGTCCGCGATGGCGTACCAAATTTTAGCCCTAGCTTAACCGCTGGGGCTTTTTCGTTTTAGCCCATCAGTCACCCAATCAACTCCACACACACTATTAACAGATGAGTGGCTGCACTGATGGGCTAAATTCCTTAACTACACGCCCAGCCCGTCCGGGAGGGGGAGATATGAAAATGCATAACAACCCTGACCTTATGGACATCATTACCCGATGGATAGCCGCACATCGTCCCGAGTTGGGCTATGGCGGGATCGCTGGGATTATCGCCTGGTTACGTGGCCGGTATAACGAGAAGCCATGGCGTAGATGTTTTTTGGATGCACTGATGTGTGCTGCGATAGCTTTTGCGGTGCGTGACCTACTTAATTTCTTCGGGTTATCGACCGACCTCGCATACCTTTCAAGCGTAATTATTGGTTATCTCGGCACGGATTATTTATCCAGCTTGTTCAAGTGGAAGGTAACGGGCAGACCAATGGGAGAAGGAAAAGAGAATGACAAGTAATTTTAGATTCAGCCAGCGGAGTGAGGGGAACCTCAAAGGCGTTAATGCTGACTTGGTGAAAGTGGTTCGCCGCGCTCTGGAGCTATCGACCATTGATTTTATTGTTATCGAAGGGGTGCGCACTTTAGCGCGGCAAGAGCAACTATACGCTCAGGGAAGAACAGCGCCCGGCAAAATTGTCACTTGGACAATGAGATCTAAGCATATCACTGGCAATGCTGTTGATTTATTGCCGGTAACGGGCTGGGACAACTTATCTTCTTTTAAAGCCGTGTCCAAAGCGATGTTTCAAGCTGCCAGTGAACTGGGTGTGAAAATTACTTGGGGTGCCGATTGGAACGGAAACGGCATTCAAGAGAAGGGAGAAACGGATAGTCCTCACTTCGAGATATCTGCATGAAAGAAACCCTATTGAGATTGATAGCCGTCGCACTGACGATTTCAGTTTTAGTCGGCGGCGGGTACTGGTGGGGTTGATCTTCACCCTGAAAACAGTGCCAGCCTAAACTGAAGTATCCGGTCTTTCTTTCATCTCACTGAGAGGCATATCA
>NZ_JAZGQE010000177.1:0-8979 GCF_048593885.1 Yersinia sp. 1252 StPb PI
TTCTCTGTTCTCTTTGCCGGTCACTTAACTACTTGATTCGTTGTGTGCCGTCTCGATGGATGCGCATTATAGGGAGTCGAATTTTTTGCACAACTCTTTTTTCGCCTTTTTCTACTGTTTGAATACTTTTCACTCCTTACGTGCAGATCTTGGTCGATCCGCTGCATTTTCCCTATGATCCCTGCGGTCGATTGGTTGTAATTCCATCAGCAAAGGCTAGTATTGCCGGTAAAGTGTGATCTTATTGAGAGGCTATTGCTATGTCCGACCCTATCCGCCCTTATCTTCATTATTCACCTACTCTTGGTAAACGCGTGATGATCGATGGATCGAGCGTGATCATTGGTAATGTCATTTTGGGTGATGATGTCAGTGTCTGGCCGTTGGTTGCTATTCGTGGTGATGTTAATCAGGTCGTCATTGGCGCTCGTTCAAATATTCAAGATGGTAGTGTGTTACACGTAACCCATCATTCAGAGCATAATCCTGAAGGGAACCCCCTGGTTATTGGTGAAGACGTTACTGTTGGCCATAAAGCGATGCTCCACGGTTGTACTATTGGCAATCGGGTACTGGTGGGGATGGGGTCTATTTTGTTAGATGGTGCAGTTATCGAAGATGATGTGATGATTGGCGCGGGGAGTCTGGTTTCCCCAGGTAAACGATTAGTCAGTGGTTACCTCTATATGGGGAGCCCAGCCAGACAAGTACGCCCTTTAACGCCGGCAGAATTAGAAGGCCTACTTTATTCTGCAAGCAACTACGTACGCTGGAAAGATGACTATCTGGCAGAAACTAAATAAGCAGTAACATAAGATGCAGGGAGTAAGTCATCATCTTCCCTGCATTATTGAATATCTTTCTATCGACTCAGTTCATCACGCAACTTATTTAGCACCGGTGTTATCTGTGGCATCACGCCATGCCAAAGTTTGAAAGCATGGGCTGCCTGCCCCACCAGCATCCCTAAGCCATCAGCGTAACTCGCCACACCCAACTGCTTAGCCCAAGCTAAAAATGGTGTATCCCCCACTTGATAAAACATGTCATAGCAACGTGTTGCAGGACTCATAATATCTTTAGATAAGTTTGGTACTTCGCCATGAATTCCAGCAGCGGTAGCATTTATGATTAAGTCAAACTGCTGCCCGCTCAGCGCCTGCATTTCGGCAGCCTCGATATCACCCAAATGATGAAAGACTTCGGCAAGCTGCTGTGCGCGGCTATAAGTCCGGTTAGTGATGACCACAGTGCATCCATAAGAGAGTAACGGCAAGATCACACCACGAGCAGCCCCCCCCGCGCCCACCAATAAGATCCGATCAGAGACTCGGATCAAACCCTGGCGCTCAAGATCACTGAGCAAACCAATACCGTCCGTATTATCACCTAACAAGCGCCCGTCTTCTAATTGCTTGATAGTATTGACAGCACCTGCCAGTGACGCACGATCGGTTAGTTCATCACATTTGGCATAAGCGCGCTCTTTAAACGGCGTGGTAATGTTCGCGCCTAATGCACCATCTGCAAAAAACGACGTTAACGTTTCCTCAAAAGCGCCATGAGCGGCCAATACCATACCGTATTGATGCTCTATACCTGTCTGCTCGGCAAAAAGCGCATGAATCCTTGGCGACTTACTGTGCCCAATGGGGTTACCAAACACTGCGAAATTCTGATCCATGCTACTTTCTATCCTTGGCGAAATTGCTTACCGGTTAACGCATCTCTTATTTCAGACGGATTCAAACGACCACCCACCTCGCCAGAGAGCACTGGGAGAAAAGGGCCAAATTGCATTCTCACTTCAGCTTCTGTACGGCATGGCTCGCGACCGCTTAAGTTGGCACTGGTTGAAACCAGTGGCTTGCCATATTGCGAGCAAAGCTGCTGTACCAGTGGGTGGTCACTCACCCTTACAGCCAATGAGCCAAAACTGCCCGTTAACCAACGCGGTGTCTTAGCTCGCGCTGGAATAACCCATGTTACGGGCCCAGGCCAACAGGAGAAGAGCATTTCCTGTTGCGCTGTATTCAGCATTGAGTCATCAATATATGGCTTCAACTGCTCATAGTTAGCGGCGATTAAGATCAAACCTTTTTGCCATGGCCGCTGTTTTAAAGCTAATAAAGCATTTACTGCTTTTTCACTATCAGGGTCACAACCTAAACCAAAAACGGCTTCTGTTGGATAAGCGATGACCTCTTCTTGTTGCAAAGCCCGCAATACATCTGACAAAGCACCACTATTTTCTTGTTTATTCACGCTGTTATTACTCACTTACCACTGCCTTCCCACATAACTTGCTAGCGCAAAAACGTTTTACACCTTGCGCGGTTCTCTTTTCCATTAACAATGAATAGTGGCAATACGCACACTCTCCGGCAATGGGTTGCTGATTAATTGTAAACTGGCAATCGGGATAGCGATTGCAGGCGTGGAAGATCTTTCCAAACCGGGACTTGCGCTGTAGTAACTTGCCTTGGCCACATTGTGGGCAATCAATCGATGTTTCATCAGGCTTATCAATAACTTCCGTATGATCACATTGTGGATATTGGCTACAACCAATAAACATACCAAAACGCCCTTGCCGTAACACCATTTCTGAACCGCATTCAGGGCAATATTGTCCTTCAAGAACTTTCACGATATGCCCATCAGATTGCGCTTTCAACGGGCGCATGTACTGGCAGCCGGGATAATGTGAACAACCAAGGAATGGGCCATGACCCCCACTACGAATGACTAAAGCCGATCCGCATTCAGGACACGACCCATTATCCTTGGCAATAACTGTTTTCGTCATAACGCCTTCTATATAAGGTTATTAGCCAGCGATACTACCACTTAGTGCAAATAACCTTCATTGACTTCAAAAAGTAGCTCTTCCATCTGCTGATAGGCACTTTCATAACCCGGTATGTTAAACAGCACCATCAGCACAACCCATTTGAGATCCTCCAAGTCAATCTCATTAGAGTCCAATGCCATAATACGGTCGATGACCATCTCACGGGTATCAAGATGTAACACCTGAATTTGCTCAAGAAATAGGATGAAGCCGCGACAAGTGGTATCCAGACGTTGGGCTTCTTCCGCCGTATAAATCCGCAATGCTTGCGGATCAGCAGCATAAAGATAAGGTGCTTTCTGCCCTTCTTGTAGGTCTGCGAGAGCCTCTAACCAGTTCAGGGCGTTGTTGATATCCTCACGATAGAAACCTGCGTCAGCAAGATCGTCAGTAATCTTGTCTTGATCAACAAGCATTTCCGACTCGTTATGCATATAAGTTTCAAATAAGTAAATTAAAACGTCGAACATGGCCTGCCCTCCTTAATCGGACATAGCCGCCGGGTACAGCTGCGATCCACCCTGCTAACTCCAGCTCAAGCAATTTGCTGACGATATCTGGCACAGGTTGGCCGGCACGTTCGGCGACGACATCAACGGGTGTCACCTCATCTCCTACGTTAGCCAACACATCAGCAAATGGCAATTCAACTTGCTCCTCTGATGCAGAAATAGTTACTTTCTCGGGCAATGATACCCATTGAAGTGAACCGCCCACTTGTGTAGCTATCTCTTGTGCTGACCTCGCCAGATATGCGCCTTGTTGAATCAGCCAGTGCACACCTTCGCTGGTTGCACTCCCTAATGGCCCCGGTAAAGCAAAAACATCTCTCCCTTGCTCTATAGCATAGCGGGCAGTAATCAAAGAGCCACTTTTCAGCGTAGCTTCAACCACTAATACAGCAGAACTTAGCCCACTGATAATACGATTCCTTCTGGGGAAATGGGCAGCGACCGGCAATGCTGTTGTCAAAAACTCTGAGACCAGAGCCCCGCCTTGGCACTCAATGTCTTTGGCCAGATGACGATGTCGACGTGGATATATGTTCTCCAACCCACTACCTAATACCGCGATGGTCTTTCCTTTAGCATTCAAAGCCGCTTGATGACAAATCCCATCAATCCCAATTGCCAGACCACTGGTGATAACCAACCCCGTTCGAGCCAGTTCTGAAGCAAAGTAACAGCCCCACTGCTCACCATAGTGGCTGAAATGACGGCTACCCACCATGGCAATCTGAGAGCGATACAACACATCCAGCTCGCCAGAAACAAACAGCACCAGAGGAGCGGCAGAGATATGAGCCAAACGGGGTGGATAGCTTGGCTCACCGTAGGCTACTAAGTGGTGAGAAGGCTGACTCAGCCAAGTTAAACTGGCCTCAATATAGCGGGGATCTACTTGATAAAACTGCTGGCATTGCTGAGCATCCAATCCGTAAGCAGCCAATCTGCCGGGGTGGACATCACCACGGGCAAGTAACCGTCTGACCAATGCACTGCTTTTCGCTACCCCAAATCCCTTAACCTTGCTCATCCTGAGCCATAATTCAGCCGCTAACATATTGCCTCCCTGGCTTGCTTTCTATGCTGACACCGATTTGTTCAATTGGTAGACGATGCTGTCAATCAGAGCCGGAAATGTCTAGAATAGAGATTGAATATCATTCACTACTCGGACGCAGATCTAGATATTTATGTCAGTATTACAAGTATTACATTACCCAGATGAGCGGCTGCGCAAAATTGCTGCGCCGGTAAAAGAAGTCAATGGTGAAATCCAGCGTATTGTGGACGACATGTTCGAGACCATGTACGCAGAGGAAGGCATTGGCCTTGCCGCAACCCAAGTGGATGTTCATAAACAAATTATCGTGATTGATGTTTCGGAAAATCGTGACCAACGCCTGGTGTTGATTAACCCAGAGCTGTTGGAGAAAAGCGGTGAAACCGGCATTGAAGAAGGTTGCTTATCAATTCCTGAGCAACGGGCATTAGTCCCTCGCGCTGAAAAAGTAAAAATCAGAGCGCTGGACCGTGATGGTAAACCGTTCGAACTGGAAGCGGATGATTTATTAGCAATCTGTATTCAGCACGAAATGGACCATTTGGTTGGCAAACTGTTTGTGGACTATTTATCGCCGCTGAAACGTCAGCGTATCCGCCAAAAGTTGGAGAAAATGGCCAAGTTAAATGCCCGAGCCGACTAACCCCATCTAATGCAGGAAACCAACGTGTCTGACTCTTTGCGGATTATTTTTGCAGGAACGCCTGATTTTGCAGCGCGCCATCTTGGCGCGTTGTTGTCTTCCCAACATCAGATTGTTGGTGTTTTCACTCAACCGGACCGCCCCGCTGGCCGAGGTAATAAACTGACCCCGAGCCCAGTGAAGGTATTGGCAGAACAACAAAGTATTCCCGTTTTTCAGCCGAAATCGCTACGGCCCGAGGAGAACCAACATCTCGTGGCTGATCTGAATGCTGATATTATGGTCGTGGTTGCCTATGGTCTGATTTTGCCTGCATCTGTCTTGGCAATGCCGCGATTAGGCTGTATTAACGTCCATGGTTCCCTATTACCACGCTGGCGTGGTGCTGCGCCTATCCAACGTTCAGTATGGGCCGGTGATGCAAAAACTGGGGTAACAATCATGCAAATGGATGTTGGACTAGACACCGGGGATATGCTGCATAAAATTGAATGTGACATTCAGCCGGATGATACCAGTGCGACAATGTACGATAAGCTGGCGCAATTAGGGCCTCAGGGCTTATTGATAACATTGCAGCAATTAGCGCAAGGCAGTGCACAGCCGGAAGTACAAAATGAGGCACAAGCCACTTATGCAGAAAAGCTAAGTAAAGAGGAGGCCAAATTAGATTGGTCACTTTCTGCGGCTCAGTTAGAACGCTGTATTCGTGCTTTTAATCCTTGGCCAGTTAGCTATTTTGTCGTTGATGAACAGCTCATCAAGGTCTGGCAGGCACAGGTACTTCCTAAAGTAGATAATACCAAGCCCGGAACCATCATTCATGCAGATAAACATGGGATCCAAGTGGCTACCGCAGATGGCGTTTTAAATATCACGCAACTGCAACCAGCCGGCAAGAAAGCCATGTCCGCAGCTGACTTATTAAATTCACGTCGCGAATGGTTTGCGCCCGGTAGTCAACTAGCATAATAACTCAGCAGCTACAGCTATATACCTAATAGATGTCAAGATGCAGGAAGGCCGGTCCAGAGATGGCCAAGTAGCGAGAGCAGCCAACACCCCTGCAACTTGAAAGATGACGGATGTAGGTTTCATCGCCCGATACTTCATCATCGGGCCACTTTCCCTTTATTTGCTGACGTTTGTCGGCTTTTTTGGTTATGAAAAACACATATAATCTCCGCAGCATCGCTGCTAAAGCAATTAGCCAGGTATTGGATCAGGGGCAATCGCTCAGTACCGTTTTGCCTGGGCTACAGAAAAATATTTCAGATAAAGATCGCGCATTGCTACAGGAGTTGTGTTTTGGCACTTTGCGTGTTCTACCACAGCTAGAGTGGTGTATCCAGCAGTTGATGGCGCGCCCAATGACCGGTAAACAGCGTGTTTTTCACTACCTGATTATGATCGGGCTATACCAGTTGGTTTATACCCGGATTCCGCCACATGCTGCTTTAGCCGAAACGGTTGAAGGTGCCACTGCGCTGAAACGTCCGCAACTAAAAGGGTTGATCAACGGTGTACTACGTCAATTCCAACGTCAGCAAGTGGAATTACTGGAGCGCGCTGCAAATAGTGATAGCCGTTACCTGCATCCTAGCTGGTTATTAGCGCGTATTAAGCAAGCCTATCCAGAACAATGGCAGCAGATTGTGGACGCGAATAACCAAAAGCCACCAATGTGGCTGCGGGTAAATCGTCTCCATCATACCCGCGGTGAATATCTCGAGCTGTTAAAGCAAGCGGAGATAGATGCAGAACCTCATGCCTTTTATCCCGATGCAGTACGGCTTATTGCCCCGTGCGCCGTCAATGATCTGCCTGGTTTCGAACAAGGCTGGGTAACAGTGCAAGATGCTTCAGCCCAAGGTTGTGTTGATCTGCTTGATCCGCAAAATGGTGAACAGATCCTTGATTTATGTGCCGCTCCGGGCGGTAAAACAACACACATCCTCGAAGCTGCGCCAAAAGCACATGTATTAGCTGTGGATATTGATGAACAACGGCTCAGCCGGGTTAAGGAAAATTTACAACGTCTGAAATTACATGCTGTGGTGCGAGTCGGCGATGGTCGAACCCCGGATGCATGGTGTGACGATCAGCAATTTGATCGTATTCTGCTAGATGCACCTTGCTCTGCCACCGGTGTGATTCGTCGCCACCCTGATATCAAATGGTTGCGCCGAGACAGTGATATTGCCGACCTGGCAGAATTACAATCTGAGATCATTGAAGCTATCTGGCCTAGACTGAAGAAAGGTGGCGTAATGGTTTATGCTACTTGTTCGATATTACCGCAAGAGAATCAGCAACAGATAGCCGCTTTCCTGCAACGGCATTGTGAAGCAGAATTGGTTGAAACTGGTACTAACGTGACTCCCGGTAAACAAAACTTGCCACACCCTGAGGATGGCGATGGTTTCTTTTATGCGAAGTTAATCAAAAGATAATCGTGGCTTTGGCTATGCCTCAAAACCTAATTTCAGTGTGGAACAGAGAACGCTATGAAAATAATTATTCTTGGGGCGGGGCAAGTTGGCGGAACCCTGGCAGAAAATCTGGTAGGCGAGAACAACGATATCACCGTTGTGGATATTGACTCTGGCCGCCTACGCCAGTTGCAAGATAAATTTGATCTGCGTGTGGTACAAGGGCATGGATCGCATCCGAGAGTCTTGCGGGAAGCGGGGGCTGAAGATGCCGATATGTTGGTTGCAGTGACCAATTCTGATGAAACCAATATGGTTGCCTGCCAAATTGCGTATTCACTATTTAATACACCAAATCGCATCGCACGTATCCGTTCGGCTGAATATATTCGTGAAGCTGATAAGCTTTTTCTGCCAGAAGCGGTACCCATTGACCATTTGATATCACCGGAACAGCTAGTTATCGATAATATCTATAAACTTATCGAATATCCTGGTGCATTACAGGTAGTTAATTTTGCTGAAGGTAAAGTCAGTATTGCGGCGGTAAAAGCCTATTATGGCGGCCCATTGGTGGGGAATGCATTATCCTCTCTGCGTGAACACATGCCTCATATTGATACCAGAGTGGCAGCAATCTTTCGTCAAGATCGACCAATTCGTCCACAGGGCTCCACTATCATTGAAGCAGGTGATGAAGTCTTCTTTGTTGCTGCCTCACAGCATATCCGCGCTGTAATGAGTGAGTTACAACGTCTTGAAAAACCCTATAAGCGCATTATGATTGTTGGCGGTGGTAATGTCGGAGCCGGTTTAGCCCTACGATTAGAAAAAGATTACAGTGTAAAATTAATTGAGCGTAACCCGCAGCGAGCCGCCGAATTAGCCGAGATGTTACACGATACTATTGTATTTTATGGCGATGCGTCAGACCAGGAACTGCTGGCAGAAGAGCATATTGAACAGGTCGATGTCTTTATTGCCATTACCAATGACGATGAAGCCAATATTATGTCCGCGATGCTGGCAAAACGGATGGGCGCAAAAAAGGCAATGGTATTAATCCAACGTAGCGCCTATGTCGATCTGGTTCAAGGAAGCGTTATTGATATTGTCATCTCACCGCAGCAGGCCACTATTTCAGCCCTTTTAGGTCATGTCCGTAAAGCGGATATTGTCAGTGTTTCTTCATTAAGGCGGGGTGTGGCTGAGGCAATCGAAGCAATTGCCCACGGTGATGAAACCACATCAAAAGTTGTTGGCCGAATGGTTGAGGATATAAAGTTACCACCAGGTACTACCATTGGGGCAATTGTACGTGGGGATGAGGTTATCATTGCCAACAGCAACTCCATAATTAAACAGGGTGACCACGTAGTGATGTTTATTACTCACAAAAAATTCGTGCCCGATGTGGAGCGGTTGTTCCAACCAAGCCCATTCTTCCTGTAATTATTAATAATTAACTAGTTCGAACCCATTAA
>NZ_JAZGQE010000178.1:0-8899 GCF_048593885.1 Yersinia sp. 1252 StPb PI
CCCCTCAGCCATCCATAATTTATTTTATTATCGTTAAATTACTTCTTATCTTATTCCCCTTCAAATCAAATTAACTTTATAAAAAATCGCCAATAAAAGATCGGTTATAGCCATAAAAATGCCCCGGCTTGATTAATCGTTTGGTTTGTATACAAGGTGGGGAAATCACTGCGGCCTCCGAATCTCGTCACGATATTCGCATTCGGAAGCCACTCTTGATTGCATTCTTATTCGTCGAAGAACCAGTAACCCTGATTAATCAATTCGGTTAACTCAGCCATGAAAGCTGGGTTATTTAGTGCCTCACCTAGCTCTTTCTTGCCAATCATGGTGTAACGACACAGTGCGTCAGCAGCTTTAGCATCGGTGGTTTCCAGCCGCTCACTGTTGATAAAGAAACTGTCGCCAACTTGCAGAACACGTAAGCCACTCAGGCGCGTCAAGATCTGACCATCCATCAAAGCACCCACAATTTCATCCTGCTCGTAGGGTGGTTGCGCGGCAGAGATATCCAACTCATGGCGCGGCGTGGTAGCAAAGCGGCCGAACCACTGCTTAAAATCTTCCGGCTGATTAATCATATCGACCATCATCTGGCGCAAACGATCAAGCTCGTGTTGCTCAACCCGCCCCGGATGTTCCCGGCAGGTTAAATCAGGATCACTGTAGTGCTCACCGCCGAGATCTTTCTCCAGCGCATAGTCAGCAAAACTACTGATCAGATCTCTGCCATTCGGCCCGCGAAATCCGACAGAGTAATTGAGCGCCGTTTCATGGGTGAAACCGTCGTGCGGAAAGCCTGGCGGGATATATAAAATGTCGCCCGGTTCGAGGTCTTCATCAATGATTGGTGTGAAAGGCTCAACATGCAGCAGCGCTGGATGTGGACAAAACTGCTTTAACGGCAGTTTGTCACCCACGCGCCAGCGGCGGCTGCCCATCCCCTGAATGATAAAGACATCGTATTGGTCGATATGCGGCCCGACACCCCCACCCGGTACGGAAAAAGAGATCATCAAATCGTCTAAACGCCAGTCCGGCAGCACGCGAAATGGGCGCACCAGTTCGGCAGACGGAGCATGCCAGTGGTTAACAGCCTGAGCCAACAACGACCATCCGGTCTCACCCAGGTTATCAAAATGCTCAAACGGCCCATTACTGGCCTGCCACTGGCCATTACTATGGCTGACAAGGCGGCTATCTACCTCCGCTTCCATCGCCAAACCCGCCAGTTCGTCTGGCGTAATAGGATCAATGAAGTTAGGGAAGGCATTTTTTAATATAACAGGTTGTTTTTGCCAGTATTTCTCTAAAAATTCGGGCCAATTAAGATTAAGTTGATAAGCCATGCTTTAACACCAGTGAGAAGACAAACGGCCCTGATTATAAAGTGGCTGCCCCATAGGCCGCCTTGTCATTGGTCAAGGCTATGTCGAGCGCATCAGCAAATAAGTCTATCCCCCCTTGCAAGATGGGGGGATAACGCACCCTTTCTACAGAAAGACAGAAATAGTGGCCGGTCTTATTACAATGCGTTAAATCGTGTTTCCACCTCGGTTATGGCGTCTACCCGTGTTTGATGTCGCCCCCCTTCAAATTCTGCATCAAGCCAGGCATCCACAATCATCTTAGCCAGTTCCAACCCTACGACCCTAGAGCCAAAAGCCAGTACATTAGTATTATTATGTTGTCGGGAAAGCTGTGCCGAATAAGGTTCGCTGCACACTACCGCGCGGATACCGGGATGTTTATTTGCCGTAATCGAGATGCCTACGCCCGTACCACAAATCAAGACGCCACCATCAGCTTCCCCAGCCGTCACCGCCTCAGCAACTTCATTGGCATAACGTGGATAATCCGTACGTTCTGTAGACCACCAACCTTTGTCAATCACCTTGATGCCACGCGTTTGTAAGTGAGCAACAATATCCGCTTTCAGAATAAATCCAACATGATCACAACCCAGAGCAATACTTTTCATTGAATAACCTCTCATTCGTCAGTAAGCCAAACTTCACAAATTTCATTTTTATGTGAGCTAAAACGATACTTTTAGTTAAAAACCCCGACAATGGCGCGCAGCAATGTGTCCATTTTACGCACAATAATCATCGAATTTAAATAACTTGTGTAGTAACCATAAAGAACACCCCGTTAAACAACCTCCACGCAATACACGCAACAAATTGATTTTAATTATAATAAATTGATTTATAATATTTAACCCCAACCAATGAGAGACTACACAAACCATAGTTACTTTATAAATTATCAAATTCTGTGAAGTTGATTGCATATTTCGTCAACACATTGTGGTGATATAGTGACGTCTTCAATTTTTGGACATGGGACCGAGATGAGTCAGTCAGAGTTTGATCAAGGTATTCCTAACGGGATCGGTATCGCCCCCTACCTACGAATGAAGCAGGAGGGGATGACGGAAAATGAAAGCCGTATTGTTGAATGGTTTCTTACACCTGGGAACTTGAGTGCCGCACCGGCGATTAAGGATGTTGCCGAGACCCTCATGGTGTCGGAAGCGATGATTGTTAAAGTTTCAAAACTGCTGGGTTTTAGTGGCTTTCGCAATCTGCGCAGTACGTTGATTGATTACTTCTCGCAGTCTGAACAGGTGTTACCGGCTGAGTTATCGTTTGATGAAGCGCCAGAGGATGTGGTTAATAAGGTATTTAACATCACCCTGCGCACGATTATGGAAGGGCAATCGATCGTTAACGTCGATGAAATCCACCGCGCTGCACGCTTTTTCTATGGTGCCAGACAGCGTGATTTATACGGCGTGGGTGGCTCGAATTCGATTTGTGCCGATATCGCGCATAAACTACTGCGTATAGGTGTGCGTTGCCAGGCTTACCAAGACGCACACATTATGATGATGTCCGCTGCATTACTGAAAGAAGGTGATGTGGTGCTGGTAGTGTCCCATTCCGGGCGCACCAGTGATTTAAAAGCCGCTGTAGAATTGGCAAAGAAGAATGGAGCGAAGATTATATGTATTACTCATAGCTATCACTCCCCTATTGCCAAACTGGCTGATTTTATTATTTGCTCGCCAGCACCAGAGACCCCTTTATTAGGGCGAAACGCCTCAGCGCGTATATTACAACTCACATTATTAGATGCATTTTTTGTTTCTGTAGCACAACAAGATATTGAACGAGCCACGATTAACCTGGAAAAAACCGGCGCTATTGTCGACTTTTTCCGGCGAGATAAATAATAGTAATAAAAAACCGGCATGCCTCTATTTTAAGACATGCCGGAACTCTCTCCCTACAATGAGAAATGAGCCATGAATAAACTTCTAAAACTCTTTAGTGGTGCAGCCATAGGTATGATGTTATCCACCAGTGCGTTCGCTGCCGCAGAGTATGCGGTTATTTTAAAAACGCTCTCTAATCCTTTTTGGGTGGATATGAAAAAAGGAATTGAAGAGGAGGCAAAAGTATTAGGTGTCAGTGTAGATATATTTGCGTCCCCCTCTGAAGGTGACTTTCAGTCTCAACTGCAATTATTCGAAGATCTGAGTAATAAGAATTACAAAGGTATAGCCTTTGCGCCACTGTCTTCAGTTAACCTGGTTATGCCTGTAGCTCGTGCCTGGCAAAAAGGAATTTATCTGGTCAATCTCGACGAGAAAATTGATATGGATAATCTGAAAAAAGCTAAAGGCAATGTCGAGGCCTTTGTCACGACCGACAATAATGCGGTAGGTGCCAAAGGAGCGGCTTTTATTATTGATAAATTAGGCACTACCGGTGGTGAAGTCGCTATTATCGAAGGTAAAGCGGGTAACGCTTCTGGTGAAGCACGCCGTGCGGGAGCAACGGAAGCATTTAAGCAAGCCAACCAAATCAAATTAGTTGCCAGTCAGCCTGCTGATTGGGATCGTATTAAAGCGCTAGATGTCGCCACCAATGTTTTGCAGCGCAACCCCAATCTGAAAGCTATCTATTGTGCCAATGACACCATGGCGATGGGGGCAGCACAGGCAGTCGCCAATGCAGGTAAAGTTGGCAAGATTCTGGTTGTCGGCACCGACGGAATCCCCGAAGCACGTAAGATGGTAGATGCCGGGCAAATGACCGCCACGGTTGCACAAAACCCAGCGAATATCGGTGCTACCGGGTTGAAGCTGTTGGTGGAAGCGGTTCAACGGGGGAAAGTGATCCCATTGGATAAACAGCCGCAGTTTACGCTAGTGGATTCTGTACTGGTCACCAAATAGCATTATAGCCGTACCCACCCGGCTAACATCCGGTTAAAGAGCCAGCCACTCACTCGGCTTTCCTCTTACGGGTTAGCTCGGGTAAGGGTAGATTTCGGTAGGAATAAAAACTAAGGTGATTATATGGTCACGCCTTATATCTCTATGGCGGGGATCGGCAAATCCTTTGGGCCGGTTCATGCCTTAAAGTCCGTTGATTTAACTGTTTTCACACATGAAATTCATGCGTTATTAGGTGAGAATGGCGCAGGTAAATCAACGTTAATGAAAGTATTGTCAGGTATTCATTCCCCAACGAGTGGCTCAATAACTATTAATGATATTAATTACGACAAACTGGACCATAAACAGGCAGCGCAATTAGGTATCGGAATCATTTATCAGGAACTTAGTGTTATTGATGAATTGACAGTATTAGAAAATCTTTATATTGGCCGTCACCTGACGAAAAAAGTCTGCGGTATAAACATTGTAGACTGGAGAAAAATGCGTATCCAGGCAGCAATAATGTTATTGCGCGTGGGTTTAAAAGTCAGCCTTGATGAAAAAGTGGCTAATTTATCTATCAGTCATAAACAGATGTTGGAAATTGCTAAAACATTAATGCTCGATGCTAAAGTTATTATTATGGATGAGCCAACCTCATCACTGACTAATAAAGAGGTAGATTATCTCTTCTTAATTATGAATCAGTTGCGCAAGGAGGGCACGGCCATTGTTTATATCTCTCATAAACTGAATGAGATCCGCCGTATTTGCGATCGCTATACAGTAATGAAAGATGGTAGCAGTGTGTGTAGCGGCATGATTCAGGATGTCACTAACGACGATATTGTGCGCTTGATGGTCGGGCGCGAATTACAAAACCGCTTTATTGCCTTCAAAGAAAATGCCGGCAACGTGGTACGCGACACGGTGTTTGAGGTGAAAAACCTGACCAGTCGCGATAAGAAAAAAGTCCGCGATATTTCATTTGCTGTCAACCGGGGCGAGATCTTCGGGTTTGCCGGTTTGGTGGGTTCTGGCCGCACCGAATTAATGAATTGCCTGTTTGGTGTCGACAAAACCAGCCATGGCGAAGTCTGGCTGAATGGCAAAAATATCACCCCCCGCTCCCCGCTGGATGCACTGAAAAAAGGCATGGGCTATATCACTGAAAGCCGGCGTGAAAACGGTTTTTTCAGCAATTTCTCTATCGCTGAAAACATGGCTATCAGCCATAGCTTAAAAGAAGGGGGTTACAAAGGTGCAATGGGGTTGGTTAAGCCACAGCTTGAGCAGGAAATTGCCGAAGAACAACGCAGCCTACTGGCACTAAAGTGCCATTCGGTGTCGCAAAACATCACAGAACTGTCTGGCGGGAATCAGCAAAAGGTATTGATTTCTAAATGGTTATGCTGTCATCCCGACGTGATTATTTTTGATGAACCCACCCGAGGCATTGATGTGGGTGCTAAAGCCGAGATCTATAAAGTGATGCGCACCCTTGCAGATGAGGGAAAAGTCATTCTGATGGTCTCCTCTGAGCTTCCCGAAATTATTACCGTTTGCGACCGTATTGCGGTGTTTTGTGAAGGACGATTGACGCAAATCCTGACCAACCGTGATGACATCAGCGAAGAGGAGATTATGGCATGGGCATTACCACAAGAGTGAAATCGGATACGGCTGGGAAAAAGCCGTTTAACTTCGCCGCTTTTTGGGATAAATACGGCACTTTTTTCATTCTGGCGATCATTGTGGCTATCTTTGGCTCTATTTCGTCGGAGTATTTCCTTACTACCAATAACATCACGCAAATATTCGTCCAAAGCTCGGTCACCGTATTAATTGGGATGGGGGAGTTCTTTGCCATTTTAGTGGCGGGGATCGACTTGTCTGTTGGTGCGATTCTGGCGCTGTCTGGCATGGTTACCGCAAAATTGATGCTGGCAGGGGTCGATCCAATATTCGCAGCACTGATTGGTGGTGTGCTGGTAGGTGGCGCGCTGGGGGCCATTAATGGCTGTCTGGTCAACTGGACCGGCCTGCACCCTTTCATCATCACTCTTGGCACCAATGCCATTTTTCGCGGTATCACCTTGGTGATTTCTGATGCCAACTCGGTGTATGGCTTCTCGTTTGAGTTTGTAAATTTCTTTGCTGCCAGTGTGTTAGGCATTCCGGTACCGGTGTTATTCGCCCTGTTTATCGCCATAGTGCTTTGGTTTCTGACCACCCGTACACGCCTTGGGCGCAATATCTACGCCTTGGGCGGCAATAAAAACTCAGCTTTCTATTCCGGCATTGATGTGAAATTTCACATGCTCGTAGTGTTTATCATCTCGGGTATTTGTGCCGGTCTTGCTGGCGTGGTTTCGACAGCCCGCCTTGGCGCGGCTGAACCTCTGGCCGGGATGGGGTTTGAAACCTATGCCATCGCCAGTGCCATTATTGGTGGTACCAGCTTCTTCGGGGGCAAGGGGCGCATCTTTTCAGTGGTTATTGGTGGCCTGATTATAGGCACCATCAATAACGGCCTAAATATTCTCCAAGTACAAACCTATTACCAACTGGTGGTGATGGGCGGCCTGATTATTGCCGCTGTCGCCCTCGACCGACTTATCAGTAAGTAAGGACTCGATAATGAAGATATCTCCCTCCCTGATGTGTATGGATTTGCTGAAATTTAAAGAGCAAATTGAATTTATTGACCAAAATGCGGACTATTTTCACATCGACATTATGGATGGCCATTTTGTGCCTAACCTGACACTGTCCCCCTTTTTCGTCAGCCAAGTGAAGCGTATCGCCAGCAAACCACTGGACTGCCACTTAATGGTGACGCGCCCACAGGATTACATTGCTCCTTTGGCAAAAGCGGGCGCAGACTTTATCACGCTGCACCCAGAAACCCTCAACGGGCAAGCATTTCGCTTGATCGAGGAGATCCGCAGTTTAGGGATGAAAGTCGGCCTGATCCTCAATCCAGAAACACCGGTCGATAGTATGAAATATTACATTCATAAAGCAGATAAAATAACCGTCATGACGGTGGACCCGGGCTTTGCCGGACAGCCATTTATCCCTGAAATGTTAGATAAAATTGCTGAACTGAAAGCCTGGCGTGAAAAAAACCAGCTTAATTATGAAATTGAAATTGATGGTTCTTGTAATCAGGCAACTTACCAACGTCTGATTGAGGCTGGGGCCGATGTGCTAATTGTTGGCTCTTCCGGGCTGTTCAATCATGCCTCTGATATCGATAAAGCCTGGGCGCTGATGTCGCAACAAATCATTCATGCCAAGAGTGAGGTGTTACAGCATGCCTAAATATGACGTGGTGATCGGAGTCGATATGGGGGCGACCCATATCCGCTTTTGCTTACTCAAACGCGATGGCGTGATGCTTCATTGTGAGAAATTACGTACCGCTGATGTCATTGTCTCGGGGTTAGTTGCTGGATTAAGCGCCCGACTGCATCAATATCTTGAACGTTATAATGCATGCTGCCAAGGGCTGGTCATGGGGTTCCCGGCACTGGTAGAGAACGACAAAAAGAGCATTATTTCCACGCCAAATTTACCGTTAACCTCGACTGACCTGGCGGGGCTGGCCGATAAGCTGAGTGCAGCGCTGCACTGCCCGGTTCAATTCGAGCGCGATGTTAATATGCAACTCTCCTATGACGTACATGAACATCAACTTGAGCGGCAATTGGTCCTCGGTGCTTATCTTGGTACCGGCATGGGTTTTGCTATCTGGATGAATGGCGCCCCCTGGACTGGAGCACACGGCGTGGCAGGTGAATTGGGGCATATCCCCATGGGAGATGATGAAAAGCAGTGTGGATGCGGCAATTACGGCTGTTTGGAAACCACCTGCTCCGGTTTGGCGTTACGCCGATGGTATGACAGCACGCCGCGCGAGTTTGAGCTAAGTGAACTGTTTCTCTATGCCTCCAGGCAGCCGTTTATTGTGCAGTTTATGCAACGGACGGCGAAAGCCATTGCCACCAGCATTAACCTGTTTGATCCCCATGCAATAGTGCTCGGCGGCGGGGTGATGGATATGCCGGGTTTCCCACTAGAAGCATTGATCCGGCAAATACGAACTTATTTGCGCCGCCCGCTTTCCCATGACGTAGTGCGCTTCGTGCAAGCTTCATCGTCAGCATTTAACGGTGCCAGCGGCGCTGCGACAATAGCCAGTAAACAGTGGTTTATTTGACTGAACCTGCGTGTTCTTAAACGATGTCCTCTGCATCAGATATCGGCATATTGAGCCGCATGCTGATTATCTGCCCCGCAGCAGACCGGATTTCAAGTCGCCAGTGTTACCCTTCCCTGACTCAGAGCTGCCCCACGACCCATACCGGTTTTAAACAATATTCGCCGTTGCCGACCGGTATAATTTTAACATGCTGGCCTGACTTATTTTAATATCTTAGCTGCCTGTGCAAGGTAGTCGCTCTTCGACAGTCATATTATCAATATATTCTTTGGCTAATTATTTGCTGAAATTGATATTCTATTTTTCGCATATTTAAAGACGAAATTATTCTGTAGAACTGTCATTTCAAATAATCATCCTCATGATATAGTCAAATCCTATTATTTCACCAAGAAGACTCACAATAAGTGTAATTAACCACTCTTTTCATGTTGTTT
>NZ_JAZGQE010000179.1:0-8888 GCF_048593885.1 Yersinia sp. 1252 StPb PI
GTCAAGATCGTTGCTGCACACAAAAACCCTATTTCAATTTATTTAATATAAATCAATTCATTAAATATGAATGCACATCTGTGCAATAACTAAAGTGGGTAATAGCGTTTGAATTGGTTTTTTATGGAAGATATTGGAAGTTATTCGTTATATTGTGCTTTTGACTTCAAAAATGGAAAGTGATTATATCAAGCCATAGATAACTTAATGACATTTGCACAAATGTGCAAGAGGTTGAAAATGGAAAAGAGCGACGATCTGCGCCTGATGGTGAAAATTGCACAAATGTATTACGAGCAAAACTTCACGCAAGCGGAGATAGCACGCGCGCTCGGTATTTATCGCACCAGTATCAGCCGAATGCTAAAAAAAGTACGCGAACAGGGCATTGTTACTATTTCAATCAATTATAACTATAACGAGAATCTGTTACTGGAACAGCAGTTGAAGTCGCGCTTTAAATTACGTGAGGCGATTGTCGTCTCTTCAGAGCATGATCAATCGCCAGAACATCAGTTGATATTAATGGCAAAACAGTGTGCCGCATTGTTGAACCGAATTATTGAAAATGGCGATATTCTCGGCTTCTCTTGGGGCAGTGCAATTGCCACCCTGATTGAGCAAATGGATATATCACCGGTATCGCGTCAGTTAACCTGTATCCCAATGGTGGGTGGCCCCTCAGGTAAGCTGGAAAGCCGTTATCATGTGAATACCCTGGTTTATAGCGCCGCAATGAAATTAAAAGGCGAGTCATTGTTGATCGATTTCCCGGCAATTCTGGAAAAAAGTGTTATCCGTGATGGCATTGTGCAATCTCAGCATTATCAGGCTATCGCTGACTATTGGCAGCGGCTGGATATCGCTATATTCGGTATTGGTTCACCCAATATCTCGGGGAATTCCACCTGGCGCGCTTTTTATGGCAGTGATGTTATTGATCACTTTAATGACCGACAGGTTGCTGGCGATATTTGTTCACGTTTTTACGATTTGCAGGGCAACCCGGTGGAAACCTACATTAGCGATAAGACGATCACTATCGACTTAGAGAAAATTAAAAAAGCCCGTTATTCCATCGGTATTGCGCATTCCCATGAAAAAATCAGCGGGATCATCGGAGCAATTAAAGGAAAGTATATTAATAGTCTGGTGACCACGAAAGAAACTGCTGAGGAGATACTCAAACTAACGGCATAAAAAGCAGCTAAAGAAATACAATGAGGAAAAGCTTACTGTCAGTCATCATTAACCTTTCCTCTTTATATCAAAAACAACTCAATTAATTGCGCCTTAGGGTGTATGGCTGAGTATTAGCAAAATTCAGAACAGCAGGGAATTTCTATGAACGATTGGCTTAATTTAAAAGATAAAGTTGTCATTGTAACCGGTGGTGCATCAGGGATTGGCTACGCTATTGTGGAAGAGTTACTGGCGGCAGGTGCCAAGGTGCAATTAGCCGATGTTAATAAACTTGACGGTGGCATTAAAAATAATCCACAGCTGAATTTTATTCAATTGGATATTTCAGACCGTAGCAGTGTACAGACTGCAATTGATAATATTCTAACCCAACATGGGCATATTGATGCATTAGTTAATAATGCCGGGATTAATCTCCCCCGTCTGCTGGTCGATCCGAAACAGAGCCACAGCCAATATGAACTGAAAGATAACGAATTTGAAAAAATGGTAAATGTGAATCAGAAAGGGGTGTATCTGATGTCACAAGCCGTGGCACGCAATATGGTTGAGAATAAACGCGGTGTCATTATTAATCTCACGTCGGAAAGTGGATTAGAAGGCTCTGAAGGACAAAGCTGTTATGCCGCAACTAAAGCCGCACTATATAGTTTTACCCGCTCCTGGGCCAAAGAACTGGGAAAATACGGTATCCGTGTGGTGGGCGTCGCCCCGGGTATTTTGGAGAAAACCGGTTTGCGCACCCTGGATTATGAAGAAGCACTGGCCTACACCCGTAATATAACGGTTGAGCAGTTGCGTGACGGTTATACCAAGAATGCCATTCCAATTGGCCGGGCTGGAAAACTATCAGAAGTGGCTGATTTTGTGACTTACTTATTATCCGAACGTGCCAGCTATATTACCGGCGTTACCTACAACATTGCCGGTGGTAAAACCCGAGGCTAAACAGGAGGCATGATGGTTAGTGTCATTTTTTGCGCTCACGGTGATTTAGCGGTTTCAATGCTTAACTCCGTCAATATGGTGTATGGCGAAACACAAAATATTACCCCGCTGTTATTTAACCGTGGTGAAAATGCCGAAGATTTAGTGACAAAAATGCAGGATGTGATGGCACATAGTGACAGTTGCTCTTGGCTGATTGCGGTTGATTTGCAAGGTGGCAGCCCATACAACGCTGCCGCACGGTTGGCATTCAACAATCACAACATTCAAGTTATCAGTGGGTTATCACTACCACTGGCACTGGAAATTGTCGATAACCAGCACTCGATGGCAGTAAGAGAATTGGCTGATTACTTACTGGAAATCGGCGCGCAGTGTGTGCAGTCATTCCACCACTTACAGAATGTCGAAGAAGAAGAGGCCGACTTTATATGAAAATCAATCTGGCAAGAATTGACGACCGGCTGATTCACGGTCAGGTCACCACGGTATGGGCGAAAGAGGCCAAAGCTGGGCGGATTATTATCTGTAGCGACGAAGTCTATAACGATGATATTCGTAAAACGTTATTAAAACAGGCAGCACCTCCGGGAATAAAAGTAAACGTGGTTAATATAGAAAAAGCCGTCGCGGTTTACCACAATCCTAATTACAGTAATGATACCGTGTTTTATTTATTTACCAATCCGACCGATGTTTTGCGCCTGGTGGATCAAGGTGTGAAGATTGAAGTTATTAATATTGGTGGCATGGCATTTAAACAAGGTAAAAGGCAATTAACTAAAGCAGTATCAGTTGATCAGGAAGATATTAAAGCCTTTTATGCATTAGCTGAACGTGGCGTACATTTGGATTTACGGGTAGTCACTTCCGACCCACAGGTAGATGTGATTAAAAAAATACGTGAACTGGAGTCTAAATAACGACATTTAACACAACCGACAAATAATAACTCAGGTTTTATTAAACATTTAAATCCGATTACTCAACCTGGGCAATGAAACTATTTAATGATAATCCATGGCGATAGTGGCCAGGGTTAATAGGAATATATTGCCGAAAGGGGTCCACCATGGAAATAAGTTTAGTACAGATAATCTTAATCTTTATTTTCTCATGCATCGCCGGTATGGGCAGTGTGCTGGATGAATTTCAAACTCACCGGCCATTAATCGCCTGTACCATTACTGGCCTGATCCTCGGTGATATGACCACCGGCGTGATTCTCGGCGGTACCTTGGAATTGATCGCCCTCGGGTGGATGAACGTCGGTGCGGCGCAATCCCCCGACTCCGCCCTCGCCAGTATTATCTCAACCATTCTGGTGATTGTCGGCCATCAAAACATTGCCACCGGGATTGCTATCGCCCTACCCGTGGCGGCAGCCGGTCAGGTGCTGACAGTGTTCGCCCGTACCATTACCGTGGTTTTCCAGCACGCAGCAGATAGGGCCGCAGAAAAAGCCAACTTTGCCATGATCGACTTAATGCATGTCTCAGCCCTACTGGTTCAGGCTCTGCGCGTGGCGATACCGGTTTTGATCGTATCCATCTTTGTCAGTGCCGATACCGTCAGTCACATGCTCAGCGCGATTCCAACCGTGGTCACCCATGGGTTACAAATCGCGGGCGGATTTATTGTGGTGGTCGGTTATGCCATGGTACTCAACATGATGGGCGTGAAATACCTTATGCCCTTCTTCTTCCTAGGTTTTATTGTCGGTGGCTACCTTGGTTTCAGCCTGCTCGCCTTCGGTGGCATCGGCCTGATTATTGCCTTGCTATATATCCAGTTAAATCCTCTGTATCAGAAACCGGCGGCTCCTGCGACGTCAGCCAGCCACGCCAAACTTGATGAATTAGAAGATTAGGAGACGCTGAAATGAGCACACCTCACAAACAATTAACTCGCTCTGATCTGTTTAAAATGTTCTTACGCAGTAACTTGCAACAAGCCTCTTTTAACTATGAACGTATCCACGGCTTAGGTTTTTGCTATGACATGGTGCCCGCAATCAAGCGTTTGTACCCACTGAAAGAAGATCAGGTTGCTGCCTTAAAACGTCATTTAGTGTTCTTCAACACCACTCCCGCCGTCTGTGGCCCGGTTATCGGGGTGACGGCGGCGATGGAAGAAGCGCGAGCCAATGGGGCCGACATTGATGAAGGGGCAATTAATAGTCTGAAAGTCGGGTTAATGGGGCCATTGGCCGGAGTCGGTGACCCATTGATCTGGGGAACCTTACGCCCAATCACCGCAGCCTTGGGGGCCTCGCTGGCGCTAAATGGCAATGTACTAGGCCCGATACTGTTCTTCTTATCCTTCAACTCTGTTCGTCTGGCATTGAAATGGTTTGGCCTGCAATACGGCTTTACCAAGGGAGTCAATATCGTCAAAGACCTTGGCGGCAATCTGCTACAAAAACTGACGGAAGGCGCATCCATTCTGGGCCTGTTTATCATGGGGGTTTTGGTCACCAAATGGACCAGCATCAATGTGCCACTGGTGATTTCGAAAACACCGGCACAGGACGGCAGCACGGTAACCATGACGGTGCAAAACATTCTGGATCAGCTCTGTCCCGGCCTGTTGGCACTGGCACTAACCCTGTTAATGATGCGATTACTCAAACGTAAAATTAACCCTATCTGGCTTATCTTCTCCTTGTTTGGCCTTGGTATTTTAGGCTCATGGCTTGGCATTCTTTCCTGATTTATGCCGGGGAGATTTTTTATTCGATCTGCTGTTTTTTTATATTTAAAAATGATTGAGGTGGTTCCAAATGAAGACCAAAGCATTGCGTTTATATGGTAAGAATGACCTACGACTGGAAAGCTTCACCTTACCGGAAATAAATGATGATGAAATTCTGGCCACGGTAGTGACCGACAGTATTTGTCTTTCTTCGTGGAAAGAGGCCAATCTGGGGGCTGAGCATAAAAAGGTGCCGGATAATGTGGCAGAAAATCCGATTATTATCGGTCATGAATTTTGCGGTGATATTTTACAAGTGGGTAAAAAATGGCAGCATAAATTTAAACCCGGCAGCCGTTATGTGATTCAAGCCAACTTGCAATTACCCGACCGCCCTGACTGCCCAGGCTATTCATTCCCTTATGTCGGCGGCGAAGCCACCCATGTGGTTATCCCTAATGAGGTGATGGAACAAGACTGTCTGCTACCTTATGAAGGTGAAAGCTATTTCGAAGGATCCTTGGTAGAACCACTTTCTTGTGTTATCGGCGCATTTAACGCCAATTACCATCTTATTCCCGGCACATACCAGCATAAAATGGGCATAAAACCTGGTGGGAATGTGCTAATTCTCGGCGGTACTGGCCCGATGGGATTATTGGCCATTGATTACGCGCTGCACGGGCCAGTCAATCCACAATTACTGGTGATAACTGACCGTCACCAGCAAAAACTAGACTATGCCGCCCGCCTGTATCCGAGCGAATCATCAACAGCAGTACATTATCTCAATACCAAACAAACAGAGGATCAGTTTGAGCGTTTAATGGCTCTGACTGGCGGAAAAGGCTACGACGATATATTTGTCTTCGTACCTTCTGCAGAATTAGTCACCCTGGCTTCAAGCTTATTGGCACCGGACGGCTGCTTTAATTTCTTTGCCGGCCCGCAGGATAAGAATTTTATGGCGTCGGTTAATTTCTACGATATCCATTATTCATTTACCCATTATGTCGGTACCTCTGGCGGTAATACCGATGATATGCGCGAAGCGGTAAAATTAATTGAAACGAAGAAGGTGAATGCCGGCAAAGTGGTCTCCCATATTCTGGGTTTAAATGACGCGGCAGAGACCACCTTAAATCTACCGCAGATTATTGGTGGTAAGAAATTGGTCTATACCGGTAAAAATATCCCGCTGACATCATTAAGTGAGTTGATGAGTCAATCACAAGAGCTGCCGTTATTACAGCAACTCCAGGCTATTTTGCGTAAAACCGACGGTTTGTGGTCGAAAGAAGCGGAAGATTTTGTTTTGGCGCACGCCCAAGAGATTTAACCTTTTGACTGAGGGCGGCAAATAGCCACTGTCGCCCTCAACTCACTCCGGCAGATGCTTCGCCGTTGATTCATCGGTGGTTGCATCATTCTCCACCGCGCTCAACAACACATCCAATAAACCGGGGAAACGGGCATCGATATCATCGCGTCGCAGTGATAGCAAACTCTCGCGCCCGCAAGGCCGCTGCCAGATAACACCGCTTTCCCGCAATACGCGCCAATGATGGGTCAGGGTGGATTTAGACAACCCTTGCACTAAGGTGCCACATGCATGCTCCCCACCAGCCGCCAACCTACGTACTACCGCTAACCGCAGCGGATTACCTAAAGCCGTCAGCACATTTTCCAGCCGGATCTGCTCACGCTCAGGGTGATTTGCAATCATAGTATTCCTATAGATAAGTGACAGGCCAGCACGCCTGATTTGGTTACCGCTACACAGCTTAGCGCGCCGCAATATAGCCTATACGCCATGTCGACCCTACAATTAATTCTTATGCCATGCTGAAAGCTACCTCAGCCGTTGTACGCCGCCATTATTGCATATTTTAAGAACAAATAATCAAATTGTACGTGTATATTCGTACAATTGGACTATACTGCTCTCGACCGATTGATCAACCAAGATCATCACTTAACAACTTCCCGGCAGAGCAGCAAACCGCCCGCCCCGAAATTGCCATTATCTTTTAAGGACTTAATATGGCACGTAAAACTCCTATCGAGCGCTATCGCAACATCGGTATCTCCGCCCACATCGACGCCGGTAAAACAACCACCACTGAGCGTATTCTGTTCTACACCGGCGTCAGTCATAAGCTGGGTGAAGTGCATGATGGTGGCGCGACAACTGACTGGATGGCTCAGGAGCAGGAACGTGGCATTACCATTACATCGGCTGCCGTGACCTGCTTCTGGAAAGGTATGGACCGTACCTTACCGGAACACCGTATTAATATTATCGACACCCCCGGGCACGTAGATTTCACCATTGAGGTGGAACGCTCTATGCGGGTACTCGACGGTGCAGTGATGGTGTATGACGCGGTCGGTGGCGTACAGCCACAATCAGAAACGGTCTGGCGTCAGGCCAACAAATACCGCGTGCCACGATTGGCTTTCGTCAATAAGATGGACCGCCCAGGTGCTGATTTCTTCCGCGTTAGGCAGATGATGATTGACCGCCTGAAGGCCAATCCAGTGCCCATTGTGATTCCGATCGGCAGTGAAGAGCACTTTATCGGTGTGGTAGATCTTCGTTTGATGCGGGCCATTATCTGGGATGAAGCCTCTCAGGGTATGACATTCAGTTACGCCCCGATCCCGGAAAACTTGCTGGCANCCGCCAATCAGTGGCGCGAGAAGATGGTCGCTGAAGCGGCTGAAGCCTCTGAGGCGCTAATGACCGAGTATCTGGAGACCGGTGACCTGACGCTGGAAGAGGTCACCCAAGGTCTGCGTATCCGTACCATTGCGGGCGAAATACAACCCATGATGTGCGGCAGTGCCTTTAAAAACAAGGGCGTGCAACGGATGCTGGATGCGGTGGTTGAACTGATGCCGTCACCGGTCGATATCCCACCGGTCAGTGGCACTGATGAAGAGGGCAATGAAGTCAGTCGCCGCGCCGATGATAATGAAAAATTCTCGGCACTGGCATTTAAACTGATGACTGACCCCTACGTCGGCCAGTTAACATTCGTGCGGGTTTACTCCGGTGTGTTGCGAAAAGGTGATAGCGTTTATAACCCGATTCGCGGCAAGAAAGAGCGTATTGGCCGTATTGTTCAGATGCATGCCAACAACCGCATTGAAGTCGATGAAATCTGCGCCGGTGATATTGCGGCCTGTGTCGGTTTGAAAGATGTCACCACCGGCGAGACGTTATGTGACCCGGATGCCGTGATTACCTTGGTACGGATGGAGTTCCCCGAACCAGTGATTTCGCAAGCGATTGAACCGAAGACCAAAGTCGATCAGGAGAAAATGGGGATCGCATTGCAACGGTTGGCATCAGAAGATCCGTCGTTCCGTATCCGTACTGACGAGGAATCAGGCCAGACTATTATTTCCGGTATGGGCGAGTTACATCTGGAGATAATTGTCGATCGGATGAAACGTGAGTTCGGTGTGGAAGCCAATATCGGTAAACCACAGGTGACCTACCGTGAAACTGTGCGTAAAACCGTGACTGACGTCGAAGGCAAATTTGTGCGCCAGTCTGGCGGTAAGGGGCAATATGGCCATGTGGTCTTTACCCTCGAACCGCAGGAAGCGGGCTGCGGCTTTGCGTTTGTTGATGCAACTAAAGGCGGTGTGGTCCCGCGTGAATATATTGGTGCGGTAGAGAAAGGTGTACTCGAAGCCACCAATACCGGTGTATTGGCCGGTTATCCGGTAGTGGATGTGAAAGTAACACTGACTTTCGGTTCCTATCACGAAGTGGACTCATCGGAACTGGCGTTTAAAATGGCTGCCATCTTTGGTTTTAAAGAAGCGGTCAAACAGGCGTCACCGGTGATTCTGGAACCCGTGATGAGTGTGGAAGTAGAAACACCGGAAGAGTACGCCGGTAATGTGATGGGCGACCTTTCCTCTCGCCGTGGCTTGGTACAAGGCATGGAAGAGATGATTGGCGGCGGGAAGATTATCCGCGCAGAAGTGCCGTTATCCGAAATGTTCGGTTACTCCACCGTGCTGCG
>NZ_JAZGQE010000017.1:0-45771 GCF_048593885.1 Yersinia sp. 1252 StPb PI
TTGTTTTTTTATTTTAATTACAGGAAGGACAAACTAGAGGTTTGGGTTCGCGCGGGATTGCATAAGGGGCCACGCTTATGGCCCCTTTGCCGGTTGGTTCATTGGAGGTCAGGTGAGCTGTGAAGCCCTAACAGCCGAATATGATCACTAAACAGCTAACAACCAAATTGGTCACAAAATCAAAAGAATAATCTTAATTCCGCCGCTCAAACGCCAGTGCTCTGCGTTCCACCAATCTCATCAGCAACGTTAGCAAACCATTCACGCACAGATAGATAATCCCGGCGGCACCAAACACCATCACGTCATAGGTACGGCCATACATCAGTTGGCTATAGCCCATAACTTCCATCAATGTGATGGTATAAGCCAATGAGGTACTTTTGAATACCAGGACCACTTCATTGGAATAGGATGATAATGCGCGCTTAAAGGCAAATGGCAGTAGGATGCGTAACGACTGGGCTTTTGACATCCCCAATGCTTCGCAAGATTGCCATTGACCCGATGGAATTGCCCTAACTGCACCGTAGAACAGTTGCGTAGTATAGGCCGCACTGTTCAATGCCAACGCAATCATTGCGCACAACCAAGGTTGCGACAATAAGCTCCATAACCACGGATATTCACGGATAGCAGGGAATTGACCTGGACCGTAATAGATCAAAAAGATCTGCACCAGCAGCGGGGTGCCGGTGAACAGTGTGATATAAATTTTAACCAGTGGCGTGATAATCGGTGTTTTTAGCGTTAACACAATGGTAAACAGCAGCGACAACACCAGTGCCACCAACAGTGATGCAATCGTCAACGTCAGGCTGGTATGCAGCCCTTTAAGGATCTCGGGTAAATATTCCAGCATCAGGATGGGCTCCGTTCAAAACGAGTGGTACGGAGTTCAATCCATTTGAGCACATACTGGCTCAGCAGAGTCACCACCAAGTAGATTGCCGCTGCAATTACATACCAAGTGAAAGGTTCCTGGGTCCGGGTTGCAATACTTTTGGTTTGTAGCATCAGGTCATTGACGCTGATAAGCGACACTAACGCCGTATCTTTCAGCAACACTAACCACTGATTGCCCAAGCCTGGCAATGCATGACGCCACATCTGCGGCATGATTAAACGGAAGAAGATGGCCGCCTGACTCAAACCCAATGCCTGACCTGACTCCCACTGCCCGATAGGCACTGCTTTCAGTGCGCCGCGTAAGGTTTGCGAGGCGTAAGCAGAATAGAGCAGGGCGAGTGCGATAACACCACACAAGAACGGACTCACCTCAAAATTATCGATATTGAGCTTAATGGGTAGCTCAAACAGATAAAGATTTAGGGTAAAACCGTCCGACAGCATCATCAACAACTGGGAGGAGCCGAAATAGATAAACAGGACCACCAGAATCTCCGGTAGCCCACGCAAAATGGTGACCCAGCCGGTAGTCAGGTAGCTGACCACTTTCACCCGTGATGATTCACAGACGGCAAACAGCATCGCCAGAACCAGACCGAGGGCCAGTGCACAAACGGCAAGGCCGACGGTCATACCGGCGGCGCTTGCTAAAGGTTGAAATTCATTCATGGGTGCTTAGATTACTGCTGGAACCATTTTTTATAAATTGTCTGATAGGTGCCATCTGCTTTAACTTTCGCCAGTGCAGCATCTAACTTACCCTGTAACTCGGTGTTGTTCTGACGCACTGCGATACCTAAACCGGTACCGAAATAGTCAGCGTCAGTCACTTTGTCACCCACCGCAGCGAGTTGGTTATTCTGCTTCAACCACTCGTTGACGACCGCGGTGTCGCCAAATACTGCGTCCAGACGGCCATTTTTCAAATCAAGAATAGCATTCTGATAGCTGTCATAAGGTACGGCGGTAATTTCAGGGTGTTTTTCCATCAGGTATTTCTGATGGGTAGAACCATTTTGCATCCCGACGCGTTTGCCTTTCAGGGCCGCCAAATCAGCCACTTTACCTTTCTCAGCGATAAACAGTGCGGAGTTATCGTAATAAGGTTTAGTAAAGGCAACTTGTTTTTGGCGCTCAGGGGTAATGTCCATACCTGAAATCACCGCATCAAAACGTTTGAATTTCAGGCTTGGGATCAAGCTGTCAAAGGCTTGGTTGGTAAAGGTACATTCGGCTTGCATCTCTTTACACAGCGCATTAGCCAGATCGATATCGAAGCCCTGCATTTTATTATTGGCATCAATAAATTCGAATGGCGGATAAGTGGCTTCAGCCGCGAAACGGATAGTTTCCGCGGCAGAGGCGGACAGACTGATACTGGCAAGGATGGCCGCTATTATTAATTTTTTCATCGCAAATTCCCAAATAGATATCAATGTGACAGATAGCTGGCAAAAGCTTCGGTTGTTGGTTGTGTAAAGTGGCTGGCATCACCTTGTTCCACCACATGACCGTTTTCCATGTAAACCACACGGCTGGCCGTTTTACGGGCCACTTCAACCTCATGGGTAACAATCACCTGAGTGATGCCGGTGCCGGCCAATTCACGGATGATACTGACGATTTGTGCGGTAATCTCCGGGTCAAGTGCCGCTGTGGGTTCGTCAAACAGCAAAACTTGCGGCTCCATCATCAACGCGCGGGCAATCGCTACTCGCTGTTGTTGGCCACCAGAAAGGTGCAGGGGGAAGCGGTCAGCAAAATCAGTCAAACGCAACCGTGACAGCAGCTTCTGCGCACGTGCCATGGCTTCATCTTTTGATAGACCCAGCACACGGCAAGGGGCTTCAATCAGGTTTTGTACCACTGACAGATGTGGCCAAAGATTATATTGCTGAAAGACCATACCCACATTCTGGCGCAATTCGCGAATCGCTTTTGCACCGGGAGCCTGAGTAAAGTCGAAGTGATTACCGGCGATCTGCAAAGTCCCTGAACGGGGCATTTCCAACAGATTCAGTACGCGCAGTAATGAGCTTTTACCTGCACCGCTTGGCCCTAATAGCACTAAGGTCTCGCCAGCCGGGCAGTCTAATGTAATGTCGAACAGCGCCTGATGTACGCCGTAATAACAGTTAATTCCGTTAAGTTGAATACTCATGCGCCAAATCTGAATAGCCAATGATGCGGTGAATGGTAACTTCCGCGGCATACTTATGCAATCTTTGTGCGTTAAAATTTATTAATAACCAGAATAAACCCAGCAAAATAGCATAACATTTGGATTTGACTGATATCCGAGGGAATTTGTCACGCGATGCATAAATCTGACAGAGCTATCCCCGTCATCTTTCACATTGCAGGGGTGTTGGCTGCTCTCGCTAACCCGAATCACTTACCAGTGTAAGCTCATCGGGATGCACTCTTTTGCCGCCTACCTGCAATTCGAAATCTATAGGGGATACTCATTTTCTTTCAAATTACAGGGGGGTTGGCTGCTCTCGCTAACCCGAATCGCTTACCAGTGTAAGCTCATCGGGATGCACTCTTTTGCCGCCTACCTGCAATTCGAAATCTATAGGGGATACTCATTTTCTTTCAAATTACAGGGGGGTTGGCTGCTCTCGCTAACCCGAATCACTTGACTGTGTAAGCTCATCGGGATGCACTCTTTTGCCGCCTACCTGCAATTCGAAATCTATAGGGGATGCTCATTTTCTTTCAAATTACAGGGGTGTTGGCGGCATTTTGGGCTGGTTAGTGATCACCCAGTAGCTGCCGCAAGCTCCCTGCCGGTGCAGATACCCCCATAAAACGGATATCGTCGACAACCCAGCATGTCCCTTCACGTATCATCAGCACTTCGTCTTGCCACATCACCGATTGGCCACCCGCAGTTTGATGCGTCAAATTAACCCGCAGCGGAATATTTCTGGCATCGGTATTGGGAATGGTTGAGGCACTGGCAACGTCGGCACTGGTACTCCCTTCCCGCAGGCTGGTGAAAATATCGCCGTTTATGGTTTGAGTTTTATTCACCTGGGTCGTAGTGCGGTTGCCAATCTGTTTTCTGGCAATCTGAATTTGCTCGTACAACGCCTGACTCAAATAAGGGCGAAATTGGGCCGAGAGATTATCATCAGGTAAGCCACTTTGATGACCAATTTGTTGCACGCGGAGGTCATAGAATTTTTGCGCTACGGTATCCGGCCCACCTTCAACACAAGGTGTAGCACGGCTGCTGATATCCTTATAAGCGGGATCAACGGTGCTGGTACAGGCGCTAAGCAGAATGGCAAGAGGAAGAACAAGGGCAATATTTTTCTTTTTCATATGATGACCTTAGGTGAAAGAATCTGTTATGAAAGTTATTTCAGTATATACCCAAAGTCATCAGAGTTGCAGTTGGTCAGTAAATCAACCATTTCCACCAATTTTTACCTAGGGTGCTGTTTTACTTAGCGCATAACTTACCGTGCTCTTTCAGCCAGCGGGCGGTACGGATAATCCCTTCGTCCAGTGAGACAATGGGCCGATAGCCTAATTCTTCTTCAGCCCGGTGGGTATCCAACGTTAGATCAAAATTGAGCTTAGCGACGCCATAATGTGTCAGCACCGGCTCTTTTTCTGCTTTATTTCCCAGTTTCTCCATGGCTCTGGCCATGATATCCATCATCGGGTAGGGCACGGAGCGGATACGGCATGTCATATCCAACTCTTCCAGTAAATGTTGCACGATGGTGCGCAATGGGCGGGGCTGCTGATTGGTAATATTATAAGCGCGACCGGACAGCGTGTTCTCACGTTGAGTCGCCAGCCACATCGCATGCACCGCATTTTCCAGGTAAGTCATATCCACCAACGCATCACCGCCACGGGGTAACAGCAAAGTGCCATAATACTTAATCATCTGTAACAGGCGCGGCAGCATCACGGTGTCGTGAGGGCCAAATAACCCCTGCGGGCGTAAAATAGTGAAATGTGTTTGTGGATTGGAAAGTGCTAATTGTTTGATAACCTCTTCACCGGCAGCTTTACTGCGGGCGAACTCGTTAGCAAAACGTGCCGGGCGGAAGTCCTCCTGAATATTTCGATGGTGGTGATAATCGAAATAAATAGCCGGTGAGGAGATATGAATAAAATTCTCCACACCATAGGCTGCGGCCCATTCCCCCAAACGGCGTGTGGCGCGCACATTAGCCAGTTCGAACGCCTGTTCGGTGCCCCAAGGAGAGGTAAAACTAGAGCAATGCCATAGGGTATCGACGTCTGCCAGCATGGCTTTCGCCTGCGAGGAGACCAGGTTTGTCAAATCTGCATGAATAAATTCAGCACCTATTTTTGTCAACAATGCGCCCATCGCCGGATTGTTGCCGGTGGCGATGACTTTAATACCCTGACGACGGAGATATTCAACGGCATTTCGGCCTAACCCACAGGTTGCACCGGTGACCAATACCTTCATAGCGAATTCGGTTCCCACCAAAAATCAGAATGCTAGCGTTTGGAATCATTCGCCCAGCAAATAAGATGCCATTCTTTCGTGAAATGCGGTGCTATGCAATCAGAATCCCCTGCTTACTTGAATTTGCAGCGTTATTAGCTGCAACGCCCATTAAATAGGGGATGCATCACGCCGTTTGATTTAAGGCTCTGATTCGTTGTGCGCGGGTGCGGTAGGTTCACGATCATATTGCTCGGCCAGCGCCGCGATGCGTTTTGCCATTCCACGGAAAATAAACAGGTGTGCTGGCATCATGACAAACCAGTACAGTAAACCGCTAAAACCGGCCGGATGCCACCACGCCCGCACATCAATGCTTCGGCAGCCACCTAAATCCTTGATAGTAAAAGTGAGACGGCCCAGACCCGGCGCTTTCATGCCGAACATCATGGCTAACTGGCGTAATGGTTTGATCGTAATGACTTTCCAACCATCAATCAGGTCACCTAATGCCAGTGTTTCCCGCTCTGGGCGGCCATATACCACGCCACCACCGGCGATGTCATCCATCCAGGCGCGGATTTTCCATAACGGATTACCATAAAAATAACCTTCTTTACCGCCGATTTGTTGCACCGCGTGCCACAGCGCCTCGCTGGAGGCGGTGGTCGATAGCTGGCAACCGGCCTGTTTAGGGTAAAATCCGTAGCCGGGCCGCCAGCGGGCGCGGGCCTCGGGGTCGTAGCCCCAATCGGCGGAGTCGACCACTTCATCTTCACGGCGCAGTGTCTCTTTGACCGCGTCGTCAAAACTTATCAGCTGTTGTGGGATAAGCGCCTGCAAAGCTTCACCATTGGCTGGTAAATCATGGTTCAATCCGGCAATCAATGCACTGGCAATCGGCGTGGGTACCGAGGTGACCAGATTGATGAAATAAACCGAAATAAACCGGGTAGGGAGTGGGATCGGAATCAGCCAACGCCGTTTACCACTGATCGCAATAAAGCGCTCAAACAGAGTCTGATAACTGATGTATTCCGGCCCGGCAACCTCGAAAATTCGGTCATCTTGTGCCGGATGGTTGAGTAATTCAGTCAAATACACCAGCAGGTTATCCAGTGCAACGGGCGAAGATTTAGAACGAACCCAGCGTGGCGGGGTGAGGATGGGCAGGTTATAAACCATATCGCGCATCACTTCAAACGCGGCCGAACCGGGGCCGACGATAATACTGGCCCGTAGTTCGGTGACCGGAATGCCGCTTTGGCCCAGCAGCTCACCGGTTAACTTGCGCGCAATCAGATGAGGCGAGCTGTTATCCTCGGGTTGTAAGGCACCTAAATAAATAATCTGTTTCACCGTGGACGATGAGGTTGCGGCGCTGTGTTGTAGCGCCGTTTTCAGATTATTAGCAGCAATACGTTCCTGTTCAATCAAGTCCTGCCCGTCGCCCATACCATGAACCAGATAATAAACAACATCAATATCTTGCAACGCAGCACTGAGGGTGGCTGGCTGATAAAGATCAACAAAGTGACAATCGACTCCCGGCCACTGTTGCTCTTTTAACCACTCAATGCGGCGGGCGGCGGCAATGACATGGTGTCCTTGTTGGCTAAGCTTTGGAACCAGGTGCTGGCCGATATAGCCACTGGCACCTAATACCAATATCCGTTGCGGTGTCATGAGCGCTGCTCGGTCAAAAATTCACGCCACAGTGCAACCACTTTCTCCAGATCATGGCGGCTGATATTAAGGTGAGTAATCATTCGAGTTACCGGGCCTGCACTGATCAATACACCGCGTTCACGCATCCAAGGGCCAAGCTTGGCGGCAGCCTCGGCGGATTGCTTAATATACAGTACGTTGGTCTGTGCTCCGGGTGCTGCAATTTCGATATCCAATGCGCGCAGTTGCTGCTCTAGCCATATTGCATTGTCATGGTCATCTTTTAACCGGCTGACATTGTGCTCTAAGGCATACAAGCCTGCCGCGGCCAGAATACCCGCTTGACGCATACCGCCACCGGTCATTTTACGCCAGCGGCGGGCGCGTTGAATATACTCAGCACTGCCGCACAACAGGGAACCCACTGGTGTGCCCAACCCTTTTGAGAGGCAAATCGTCAGGGTATCGCAATACTGGCTGATCTCGCTTAGTGGCACATTTAAGGCGACGGCAGCATTAAAAATACGTGCGCCATCGATATGCAGTGCCAGCTTCTTCTCTCGAGTCAGCGCCCAGGCTTGCTGTAAATAACGAAGAGGCAACACTTTGCCGCTATGGGTATTTTCCAAACTCAACAGCCGGGTCTGAGCAAAATGAATATCATCGGGTTTGATGGCTGCCAACACTTTATCCAGTGGCAGGGTACCGTCATCATTGGCTTCAATAGGTTGTGGCTGAATGCTACCAAGCACCGCCGCGCCACCGGCTTCATACAGATAGTTATGGGCTTTCTGACCGACAATATACTCTTCACCCCGCTGGCAGTGGGTTAATAGTGCCACCAAATTGGCCTGGGTGCCGCTTGGCAGGAACAGTGCCGCCTCCTTACCTGACAGGCTGGCGGCTTTAGCTTCCAAGGCATTAACCGTTGGGTCATCGCCATAGACATCATCACCCACTTCAGCGTTAGCCATCGCATTGCGCATTGCGGTGTCAGGTTGAGTTACTGTGTCACTACGTAAATCGATCAGCATAATTTTCTCGCGGTCAGAATAAGAAGATATTCTTCATCATAGCCAGATTGATAAAACAAGAAAGGAGTGAAAGGTATTATTTAGCTATTTGGTGAGTAATATTTATCGTGATAACTGATAATTAATTCGAATCGGCATTATTGGCTGATTTATTAGGATTTTTCTCGCTGAGCATAGACCAAACACGAAGATGTATTAATTTCCTCCAGGCATTTGCCTTGTTTATCGGTAAAAAAACGCGTTTCCAGTTCGTGGGCATCAGCCTTATCCAATAATATGAAACCGTATTGCTCCAGCAAGGTATCTATGCCGCGGGTAGTGATACCAAACGTCCACTCTTCGCCAATACTGCGCACACGTTCAACACTCTCTTTTGCGCCATATTCCGGGTTGTGCTGGGGTAAGCCTTCTTCGTCGGTTAATACCGAGAGTTCCGTCAACAGATGAGCATAAACAAAGTCGCAGATAATTTGGCTACCTTCATTGCAGTAGTCACTTATGGCACTAAACAGTGTTTTTACCTGTTCTGGCTCGAGATACATCAATAACCCCTCCAGCAGAAACAGGCATTTTTCACCCGCTTGTAACGGGATATCCGCCAGCATGTCCGCCAGACTTTGCAGATTAAAATCAAGGGGTAAAAAAGTTAGATTGGTAGGTGGGGTGATATCACACTCACGGAGTTTCTCTATTTTAGATTGTTGCATGGCTGGATGATCTATCTCATAAACCCGGCTATGTTGCAGTGCGTGATAGAAACGAATCGCTCTTGAATCAAAGCCCGCACCCAGAATAAATATTTTACTAAATCGACCCGCGGTTTTCTTAAATAGATCATCGATATACAAGGTTCTGGCGACAATATAAGGGTAAATTCCTGCCGGGGTAGCGATATGTAAACTATCATCGCCCAATAGAAAGGTTTTCTGCATCATAGAAAAGAATGAATGGAAAGTCTGGCTTAGAATAACCGCCACGTAATCATCACTTTTAAAATAAGGCCGTTTATCACCGTATGACTTTGCCCGCAGTAAACAGGTTAATTCAGCCGTAGCCGAAGTCCCTGATTTGGTTCTCTTTGACATAATGACACCACCATAAATAAAGTTAGCGTGCTGCTTATATAGCTACTAACAATTATCCTGATAAATAATGGCAACCACTGATTAAAAGACAGTACGCCTCTATTTGCTATTTTGCTGGGTGGCGAGTAAAAAATGTCGTTTATGACACATAAAATATAAGGATAATTTCTGTCTCAATCAGGAACTGAAGGGGGGAACAATGAAAGTGATTAAATAACCACTTTCATTGCTAATTATTCTGTTACCAGATGGCTTTGAGAATCAGCGGAGCCAGTTGGTTTTTGCCAGCTCGACCACCTCATCGCCACGGCCATTAATGATAGCCCTTAGCATGTAAAGGCTGAATCCTTTGGCTTGCTCAAATTTGATTTGTGGTGGCATCGCTAGCTCTTGCTTGGCGGTGACCACATCGAGCAAAACCGGCCCCGGATGAGCGAAAGCACTCTCCAGTGCGGCATCTAATTCGCAGGCTTTCTCGACCCGAATCCCTTTGATACCGGCGGCATTGGCAATGGCGGCAAAGTCTGGATTATGCAAGTCAGTGCCATCGGTCAGATAGCCACCGGCTTTCATCTCCATGGCGACAAACCCCAGAACACTGTTGTTAAACACCACAATTTTCACCGGCAGTTTTAATTGTGCCAGCGTGAGAAAATCCCCCATCAGCATGGTGAAACCACCGTCACCGCATAAGGCAACCACTTGTCTGTCAGGGGCCGTTGCTTGCGCGCCAATGGCTTGCGGCATGGCATTGGCCATCGATCCATGGTTAAACGATCCCAGTAAACGCCGCTTACCGTTCATTTCCAGATAGCGGGCCGCCCATACCGTCGGTGTGCCGACATCACAGGTGAATATTGCGTCATCAGTGGCATGGCGGCTAATCTGTTGTGCCAGATATTGCGGGTGGATGGGTTGATTATCATTGGCGGTTGCCAAACCATCCAGATCTTTACGGGTGGTACGGTAGTGCTCTAACGCTTTTTGCAAAAATGTGCTGTCACTTTTGACTTCTAGTTGTGGCAACAGCGCGCTAAGCGTGGTTTTGATATCGCCGACCAACGCCATATTGACCGGGCAATGTGCACCAATACTGCCGGGGTTGATATCAATTTGGATGATATTGGCGTTGGTTGGATAGAATGCACGGTAGGGGAATTGTGTTCCCAGCAGAATCAGGGTATCGGCATTGAGCATGGCATGATAGCCGGAGGCAAAACCAATCAGCCCTGTCATGCCAACGCTGTAAGGGTTATCCCACTCAATATGTTCTTTCCCGCGCAGGGCATGTACTACCGGGGCTTGCAGCATTTCAGCTAACTTCACCACTTCATCGTGGGCGTCAGCACAGCCGCTACCACACATTAGCGTGATATTTTTCGCCTGATTAAGCGTTTGCGCCAAAATGTTCAACTCACTCATCAGCGGCTGAACTAGCGGTAATTTGGGGGTTTGCCACACGATGGCGGCATCTTCTGGTGCAGGTTGTAACGCCACGTCACCTGGCAATACGATCACTGAAACGCCGCGATTGAGGATGGCTTGACGCATGGCGATTTCCAGCACCCGTGGCAGCTGTTCCGGGTTAGAAACCAGCTCACAATAGTGGCTGCATTCGCGAAACAGTTCTTGCGGATGGGTTTCCTGGAAATAACCACTGCCAATCTCACTGGAGGGAATATGTGCGGCAATAGCCAATACGGGGACATGATTACGATGACAGTCAAACAGGCCATTAATCAAATGCAAATTACCCGGGCCACAGGAGCCGGCACAGACTGCTAACTGCCCGGTGAGTTGTGCCTCAGCCCCGGCGGCAAAGGCGGCCACCTCTTCATGGCGAGTACCCAGCCATTCGATAGTGCCCATCCGATGCAGACTATCACTCAGGCCATTGAGCGAGTCGCCGGTTACACCCCATATTCGCTTAACACCTGCTTGTTCCAACGTTTTTGCGACCAGTGTTGCCACAGTTTGCTTCATAGTTGTGTTCCCTCAAGGATTAATGGCGAGTCATTATTCTATGAGGTCAAAGTATGGCGCGTTTGGCAATAATTGCGCCATTAATGGGGGCTAATCGGCATTCAGGCCAGTTGGACATCACCTTGTAACTGGCAGCTACAAGCTAACACATAACCTTGAGCAATCTCTTCTGCTGTCAGCGTCATGGTGCTGCTGGTGGTATATTTGCCATGCAGAATACGGGTTTTACAAGAACCACAAACACCCGCGCGGCAGGCGGCCATCACTGGTACTTTGTGTTGTTCCAAGGCGAATAGCAGGGACGTACCCACCGGGACTTTAACACTGCGCAAAGGATGGCTGATGGTCATCGTCAATTCATTACCGCTATCGACAGCGTCATCACGGGTGCGGAACTGCTCTTTCTGGAAATGATCTGCTGGAACTGATTGTTCGCGGCAATACTGCTCAACCCAATCCATATAGGGCGCGGGTCCACAAGTCATCACCCGGCGGTGGGCAATGTCAGGTGCTACCTGTTGCATTATTTGTGCATTGATTCTGCCTGCAACGAACCCATCGCTGGCCTCTGATTCAGCCATCAATGTGAGCTGTAATTGTTGTGGATAGCGCTGTAACAAGGCTTGCCAGCTAGCGGCAAAAATGACATCTGCTGGTGAGCGCACATTAAATATCACCCGGATATCTGCTTGTGCACGCCATGCCAGTAAGTCACGACACATCGACATCACGGGAGTGACACCACAGCCAGCAGCTAGCATCAGGTAGTGGTCATCATCAGCGTGAGCACAAGTAAAATCGCCCTGAGCATCGGAAAGCCACAGGTAATCCCCCACCTTGACTTGCTGGGTCAACCAGCGTGATCCTTCCCCATCCGCTAAACAGCGCACGGTGAGCTGGATAAACGGACTTAAACCGGGTGTCGAGGAAAGCGTATATGCCCGCAGAGTTTCATCACTATTGCGAATGCTTACCAAGGCATATTGGCCCGGTAAATAAGGATAAAAATCGTGATTAATTAACCGCAGGCTCCAGACATCGGGTGTTTCTTGCCAGATGGAATGAACTTGCATGCGGTTAGGGCACAGGGCGGTAGGACAGTCTGTTGGGATAAAATCAGCGGTTGGGATAAAATCAGTCATCAAAACCTCACAACGAATCAGGTCATTTTCGGGCAAAAAAGCCATTAATAGTGCCCGACCAGTGGCAATAAACCACTCTGGCCGGGCAACGTGCCATTACTTAATGAGCCAAAATATCGACTTAATTCCCCAAAATCGCACTCATATCTTGCTCTACGGTGGTAATAGGACGCATACCAAATTTCTCGTAGAGGATGGCCATCAGGTTGTCAGTCAGGAAACCTGGCGCGGTCGGGCCGGTATAAATATTTTTGACACCCAATGACAACAGGGTCAGGAGAATGACAATAGCTTTCTGTTCAAACCATGACAGTACCAGACTGAGTGGCAGGTCATTGACGGTACAACCCAGTTTTTCTGATAATTTAACCGCCAGCATGATGGCGGAGTAAGCATCATTACACTGGCCGACATCCAGCAGGCGTGGCAAGCCTTCCAAGGTACCAAAATCCAGTTTGTTGAAGCGATATTTGCCGCAAGCCAGTGTCATGATGATGCAATCTTGTGGCACACTGCGGGCAAAATCAGTGAAATAGCTACGTTCTGTACGGCTACCGTCACATCCCCCGACCAGGAATACATGACGCAGCTTTTTAGTGGCGACCAAATCAATAACGGTATCTGCCGCATTCAGCAAGGTCTGGCGGCCAAAACCGACAGTAATCAGGTGTTCCAGCTCATTATACGGGAAGCCAGCCATCCCCAATGCCTGTTCAATGACGCGGGTGAAATCCTCCCCATCCAGGTGATTAACACCCGGCCAGCCAACAATACTGCGAGTCCAAATACGATCACCGTAATTGCCGACGTTCGGGTCAATGATACAGTTAGATGTCATTAGGATCGGACCGGGGAATTTGGCGAATTCGGTCTGCTGATTCTGCCAGCCACTGCCGTAGTTACCCACCAGATGTGGATAGCGTTTTAACTCAGGGTAGCCGTGAGCAGGCAGCATTTCACCGTGGGTATAAATATTAACGCCGGTTCCCTGAGTTTGCTCCAACAGCATTTGTAAGTCTTTGAGATCATGACCGGAGATCAAGATAGCCTTACCGGCAACCGGGCGCACATTCACCGATGTTGGCTGCGGATCGCCATAGGCTTGGGTTTCGCCGTGGTCCAAAATGGCCATCACATTGAAGTTCATTTTGCCAATACCCATTGCATTATTCAGTAGCGTGTCGACATCACGCGGTTGGGTACCCAACCAGGCCATATAAGCATGATAATCAGCATAAATCTGCTCATCGAACTGCCCCAGGACATGGGCATGTTCCATATAGGCCGCCGCCCCCTTCAGTCCATACAAACACAGCATGCGCAAGCCGTGGATATCGTCACCAACGTCAGCTTTATCGTTGTTCAGCGCAAATTGCAGCGATTGTTGTTGCAGGGTAGGGATATCGTCGGACAGTAGTTGTAGCTCAGCCAGTGGGTGATCAACCGTGATAGTACTATCAAGCAAGCGGCAACGAATGGCCAATGATTGGCGCAATAAGATGGCTTCTTTCGCGTAACCGACGATTCTGTCTGAGTCGAAATTCACATTGGTCAGGGTCGAGAAAAAAGCTCTGGGTGCAAAGCTATCAATCTGATGATCGATAATACCAAGTTCGCGGGCGGTCAATGCCCATGCGGAAAGCCCTTGCAGTACAGCAACTAATAGGTCTTGTAAATCAGAGGTTTCGGCGGTTTTCCCGCACATCCCCTGCGCGTAAGAGCAGCCGTTACCCGCAGGTGTTCGGATAGTTTGTTCACATTGCACACAGAACATAATTATTTTTCCTTTTAAAGTTGCATTTGTAATGCGTGTTTAAAAGCATAGAGGTGCATCCGAGGTTTAAAAAGGCTTTTTTAATGCAACTTTCACTTGTTTTGATTTGGCGCAACTTTTGCTGCGAATGAGAATTTATTCACTATTAGGCAGGAAGAGCGCGCAGTGAATCGGCTGATCCACTGCGCTGGGTAATAAAGTGATTAAGAAAAGAAAGCGATCAATACCGGGGCCAGTAAGCTTAGCAAGAAACCGTGGACGATAGCGGCAGGGACCATCTCCAGCCCACCACTGCGCTGCAATACCGGCAAGGTGAAGTCCATAGAAGTGGCGCCACATAAGCCAAGCGCCGTGGAGCGGCTACTGCGGACTAAGGTTGGAATCAGCATGATGGCCACTAATTCACGCGCCAAATCGTTAAAGAATGCGGCACTACCAATTACTGGGCCGAACGCATCAGTCAGCAAAATACCAGACAGTGAATACCAACCAAAGCCAGAGGCCATCGCCAGCCCGGTTTTAACCGGCAAACCGATCAGTAGTGCAGCAAGCATACCACCGAGTAAGGCACTGATTGCTACCACCAATGCCACCATGGTGCCACGGCGGTTCAACACTATCTGGCGCAGTGTCATACCACTGTTACGCAATTGAATCCCCACTAAGAACAGCAGGAAAATCAGTGCCAACTCGCTGCCTTTGGCGGCAAACTGCAACCACTCCCATTGGCTTAGACCCAACAGGAAGCCAACAATGACCACGCCGCACAGTTTTAATGACTCTAGTGCCATATGCAGCCGTGAGGGTAATGCTTCCTGCCGATGAGTATTCTTCCACGGTATTTTGCGTTCGAGCAAAAACAGTGCGAGCAAATTGGCACAAAAAATACACAGAAAAAAGATGCCGGTGTACTGGAAAATGAGCAGCAGGTTAGCGCTGAGGTTTTCCAAAAAGGCCAGGCTGATCCCCATAAAAAATAAAATAACGTAAACCATCCAGCTTAATAGACGGTTGATTAATTGAATTAATGGTTTGCGACTAAGTGGGATCAGATAACCAATAATTAACGGCAAAAGTATGATCAACAATCCTGAATACACGAGTTATACCGTCCTATACCCTTCTTCATTGACGTTACTGTGGTGTTAGCTGCACTTGCCCACCCGAATCACTTATCGATGTAAGCTCATCGGAATGAATGAACCTCCTTGAGACTCACCCTGTGAACGAGCATGAATGTTGTGCAAATCGGTTCGAGACCGATTAATCATTCGTTTGTGGACTTGTTGTAACGCCAATGACTTTGGTTATCATGAGCAGATGAATAATGAGCTGTGGCGCAATAAGCTATCTAAAATCAGAGACAGAGTAAAGCAGTACGCACGGGCCGCGGCACTTGACCCGTAAGGTTTTTTTGCGTCTGGCGTCAAGACAATCGACTATGATTGCTGAGTTAACAGTGTTATCTGTAGTATCAGTATGAATAAATTCGCACCGGAGGCGTAGCATGTATCTTGAACGTGTTGATATTGTCGGTTTTCGCGGTATTAATCGTATTTCATTGAGCCTTGACGATAATACTGTGCTGATCGGTGAGAACGCCTGGGGTAAATCCAGCTTATTAGATGCGCTCACGCTGCTGTTGTCTCCCGAACCTCAACTCTATCATTTTACCGTGCAGGATTTTTATTATCCGGCAGGGGACGAGACGGCTAAAGAGCGCCATTTACAGGTTATTTTTACCTTTTGTGAGAAAGACATTGGTCATTGGCACTCCCCACGTTACCGCCATTTAGCCCCATTATGGATAAAAAATGATGATGGTCTGCATCGTATTTATTATCGGGTCGAGGGGGAACTGGCTGATGATGGCACGGTGTGTACCTGGCGTACGTTCCTTGATTTAGAAGGCCAGCCACTGTCTTTGCACGATATTGAGAAGTTGGCACGTGGCGTTATTCGTATCCACCCGGTATTGCGATTGCGTGATGCGCGCTTTATGCGCCGGCTCCGTAGCAGCACTGAAAACAGCCATGCACCTGATAAAGTGGCGTTGAACCAGCAATTGGATCAATTAAGCCGTGAGTTGGTCCGTAACCCACAGAAACTGACTAATTCAGAATTACGCCAGGGCTTGGAGGCGATGCGCCAACTGCTGGAACACTACTTTGCCGAGTCTGGATCGCAGTCCGCCGGTTTGCGTAATCACCGTTATCGGCCACAACCGGAACGTGAAGCCTGGCTGGCCCTCGACAATATAAACCGGATGGTGGCTGAGCCGAACAGCCGCAGTATGCGGTTGATACTTTTAGGGATGTTTTCAACGTTATTACAGGCTAAAGGGCCATTGAGTCTCGATCCCCATTCTCGGCCATTGCTACTGGTAGAAGACCCTGAAACCCGCTTGCATCCGATAATGCTGTCCGTCGCCTGGGGGTTGCTCAGCCAGCTCCCTCTGCAACGGATTACCACGACAAATTCCGGTGAGTTAGTGTCATTAGTGCCGATAGAGAGCATTTGCCGATTGGTGCGCGAATCGGCAAAAGTCGCGACTTATCGTATTGGCTCTCGTGGCATGAGCCCTGAAGATAGCCGCCGTATCGCTTTCCATATTCGTTTCAATCGGCCCTCAGCCCTGTTTGCCCGTTGCTGGCTGCTGGTGGAAGGTGAAACAGAGATCTGGTTACTCAATGAGTTTGCTCGCCAGTGTGGTTACCACTTTGAAGCTGAAGGGGTAAAAGTGATTGAGTTCGCTCAGAGTGGTTTGCGCCCGCTGCTTAAGTTTGCCAACCGGATGGGCATTCAATGGCATGTTCTGACTGATGGCGATGATGCCGGTAAAAAGTATGCCGCCACGGTGCGTAATATGGCGGACAACGGGCGCGATCATGAACGGGATCGTCTGACTATATTGCCAGCACCAGATATGGAACACTTTTTATATCGCGCTGGTTTTGATGATGTCTATCATCGGATCTCAGCAATTCCTGCCAATGCCAAAATGCAGCCGCGTAGGGTGATTGAAAAGGCGATTCACCGTACCTCCAAGCCGGATCTGGCTATTGAGGTTGCCAGTCAGGCCAAAGAGAGGGGGGTAGAATCTGTCCCCCTATTACTGAAAAAAATGTTCTCTCGCGTAGTTTGGCTGGCGCGTGGTCGAGCCGATTAGCACCAGATCACTTCAACACGGATCACGCCACGTCGTGAGTAAAATGCGCGGCTAACGCACCCTCCAGTTGTGCAAGTAACTCATAGCGGCGGCGATATTCTGCCCGTTTTTTGCTAGCAATATCTTCAATCGGTTTACGCGCGATTTTGGTTGGTAAATTGAAATGGCCTTCTGTGCACGCTTCTCCGCCAACAGACAACCAAAAACTGTCATAGTCAGCATGCAATTTCTCTTTTTTCTTGGCCCGATAGCGCCAGTTTTGATAAATGTGCGTTTCATTCCCCACGGCTTTAATTTGTGTTATTCCCATTAACTCTGCCAGACAGCATGCGGCTTCCAATACCAAACGTTTAGGGAATAAACCATGACAAGCTTTAGTGCTGGTGTGAATTGCGCTGTGTGGTGTTCCATTATCGGCACCTTGTAACCCACCAATAAACAATGTTTTTTGCTGTTGATAGTAAAACAGGCTGAAAGTCAGCACCGCCAGCGTTTGCTGTTGCTCATTTGCCAGCATCAGCGTAATTTCTCCCTCCTTATTGAGTTTTGGAATAACACCCAAATAAAGAGAATACTTTTCCTCATTCTTGCCAATTAATTCAGCCAGTTTATAGGGCGAAGTATGCAAGTAGTTGCGACGTAATGCCGCAGGCATACATTGGTTTACCAAGAGGAAATGATCCTGTAGCACCCCCAGTTTTTGACGATTATTGAGCGTGTTAGTCAGATAAGGACGATGCAACTTACAAGGCAAATCGGGTTGTGCGCGCAGTATACTGTTTAGTAACGGTTGTTTTACCAGTACACCCAATAAACGAAAGGTCAGTTTTGGGCTGATAAGGGTCCGGGCGATAAATTTAAGCCGAAACTGCAACTTTTGCCATGAGCCGCCCAGAGCCTGACTACCTTTGAATAGCAATGTAATTAACCCCCAACGGTTAATATTGTTGGGGATTGATGCTGTGTTATTGATGTTATGCATGATTAAATCCGTAATATCGCTGTGTTTCTGGCGCTATTCAAACAAACGGGAACTAAACAGAGGCTCAATGCATCTTAGATTTCGCCTATAGCACGGTTGTATTGATATTTGGTTTAGTTAAATGAGAATTTCTGATGCTATTTTCAGCAGATTGAAAAATTGACGAATAAGGAAGGTAATTGATTTGATGCAGTTCAGTCGCAGTCAGCGCCGATGGCTTACCATAATTGCCGTGTTAATTATCGGGGGTTTTTTCCTCATCAGACATCTGACGGCCCCAGCCCCGGTGCAATACCAAACAGTAAAAGTTGCCAATCGTGACTTGCAACAGAATGTTCTGGCAACCGGCAAACTCGATGCGGTGCGTAAAGTTGATGTGGGTGCACAGGTCAGTGGCCAGTTGGAAAAACTGTATGTGGAGATTGGCGATCAAGTTAAGCAAGGGCAATTGCTGGCGATGATCGACCCGCAACAGGCACAGAACCAAATTAAAGAAGTAGAGGCGACATTACAGGATTTGAATGCTCAGTTGGCACAGGCGAAGGCTGAAATGCAACTGGCCGCGGTCACCCTGCGCCGTCAACAGGATCTGGCAAAATTACAGGTGGTATCACGCCAAGACTTGGATCAGGCCAGTACCACGCTGGCAGTGAAAAAAGCGCAGGTAGAGACGATTAATGCGCAAATTAATAAGACTAAAGCCAGTTTGGATACAGCCAATATTAATCTCGATTACACCAAAATTTCTGCGCCAATGGATGGCGATGTGGTGCAAATCACCACCTTGCAGGGGCAAACAGTGATCGCCGCGCAACAAGCGCCTAATATTCTGACGTTGGCGGATATGAGCACTATGTTGGTGAATGCGCAGGTATCCGAAGCGGATGTCATTCATCTTAAACCGGGGATGAAAGCCTCATTTACCGTGCTGGGTGATCCTGGGAAACACTTTGATGGGGTGTTAAAAGACATTCAACCAACACCAGAAAAAGTAAATGATGCCATTTTCTACTCGGCACGTTTTGAGGTGCCGAATCCAGATCGCTTATTGCGCCTGCAAATGACTGCGCAGGTTTCAATTCAACTTGCCAACGTAAAACAGGCAATGGTTATTCCGTTATCGGCCTTGGGTGATGAGTTAGGGACTAACCGTTATCAGGTCGCGGTGCTGAAAGACGGTAAAGAAGAGAAACGTGAAGTGACGATTGGTATCCGTAATAACGTTGATGCCCAGGTGATTTCTGGTTTGAATATCGGTGATGAGGTCATCGTTAGCCGCGGTGGCACGGAGGAGACGTAATGACGGCATTGCTTGAGTTAAAAGGCATCCGTCGTAGCTATCAGTCCGGTGAAGAGACCGTGGATGTATTGCAGGATGTCTCACTGACAATTAATGCCGGTGAGTTAGTGGCAATTATCGGCGCCTCCGGTTCGGGTAAATCGACGCTGATGAACATTCTGGGCTGTCTGGATAAGCCTAGTGCTGGTGTTTACCGCGTCGCAGGGCAGGATGTGGCGGTATTGGATAATGATGCACTCGCGGCTCTGCGCCGTGAGCACTTTGGCTTTATTTTCCAGCGTTATCATTTGCTGCCGCATCTCAGTGCTGCCCACAATGTGGAAGTCCCGGCGGTCTATGCCGGTTTGGGTAAAAATGAACGCCGCGAGCGGGCCAATATGTTACTCACCCGCCTGGGGCTGGGCGACCGTGTCGGGTACCAACCCAACCAGCTATCTGGTGGGCAGCAGCAGCGTGTCAGTATCGCCCGCGCCCTGATGAATGGTGGGCAGGTGATTTTGGCTGATGAGCCAACCGGTGCACTGGATAGTCATTCCAGCGTTGAAGTTATGGCTATTCTGAAACAGCTACAGCAGCAGGGGCACACGGTTATTATTGTGACTCATGACCCTACTGTTGCGGCTCAAGCTGAGCGGGTTATCGAAATAAAAGATGGCCGCATTATGGCGGATTCAGGCTCGAAAACGGTGCAAGCAGTGGCCGCTTCTGAGGCAATTAGTCTGACGCCACCCGCTCCATCATGGCAGCAACTGGCGGGTCGTTTCCGCGAGGCTTTATTAATGGCCTGGCGTGCGATGTCGGCCAATAAAATGCGCACGGCCTTGACCATGCTGGGCATCATTATCGGTATTGCCTCTGTTGTCTCTATCTTGGTAGTTGGGGATGCGGCCAAACAACTCGTTCTTGCTGATATCCGGGCTATTGGCACTAATACTATTGATGTTTATCCCGGCAAAGATTTCGGCGATGACGACCCCAGTACCCGGCAGGCATTGGTTTATGACGACATGGCAGCACTGAAAGCACAGTCCTACGTCAGTGCTGTATCCCCGACCATCGCAGGCAGTATGCGGCTCCGCTATGGCAATATTGATGTTGCCGCCAGCGTATCGGGGGTCAGTGAACAGTATTTCCGTGTATATGGTATGAAACTCGAACAGGGAACGGCCATTACCCGTGAGCAGGTTGAACGCCAGTCGCAAGTTGCTGTTATTGACCGTAATACCCAGCGCCGCTTGTTCCCGCATATGAAAGACGTCGTAGGGCAGGTCATCTTGGTGGGGAATATGCCTGCCACCGTGGTTGGGGTGGTAGAAGAAAAGCAATCTATGTTTGGTAGCAGTAAAGCGCTGCGAATATGGGTACCTTACAGCACCATGGCGAGCCGTCTGATGGGGCGTGCCTACTTTGATTCGATAACTATCCGCATTAAAGAGGGGTATAGCAGCAAAGAAGCTGAGCAGCAGCTAGTGCGGTTGTTGACGATGCGCCACGGCAAGAAAGACATATTCACCTATAACATGGATAGTTTGTTGCAAACGGCGGAAAAAACTACCCGTACCATGCAATTGTTCCTGACACTGGTGGCAGTAATTTCATTAGTGGTAGGGGGAATTGGGGTGATGAATATTATGCTGGTTTCGGTGACAGAACGCACTCGAGAGATCGGTATTCGCATGGCTGTAGGGGCGAGATCCAGTGATGTTATGCAGCAATTCCTAATTGAAGCGATTCTGGTTTGCCTGGTCGGTGGAGCTCTGGGTATCACACTATCCTTTGCCATCGGTCTGGTTGTAGAGATGTTTCTGCCTAACTGGCAGATAGCTTTCCCGCCGGTTGCATTGTTCAGCGCATTTTTGTGCTCTACAGTGATAGGTGTGGTGTTTGGTTATCTACCGGCCCGCAGTGCTGCTCGACTAAATCCGATTGATGCATTAGCTCGAGAATAAATTAGCTGGTGAATAGATCAGTCAAAGGATTGAACTTGGTTCATATGGCCGCATATTAGAAGTATGAGAAATAAAAATGCCAGTCATCGTTGGCTGGCATTTTGAAACGTAATCGATGTTAGTAGCAACACGCCGCCCGGGAAATACCGTTGGCACCAGACTGTTTCGCTGATGGGCAGGTGCAGGCGAGTGAATGCGTGGTGTCAGGCCATTGCAGCGAGCTCCTGCGGTATGGCTTCTTGCAATAGGACATCTAACCCGAGTGGAACTATTAGGCTGGCATGGTTTCCTTTTGGTCCCTGATGGACATCAAAGTTAACCATCTGACCGGCTTTTAATGTGCGGTAGCCATCCATCTGAATAGTTGAATAGTGAGCGAAGATATCTTCGCCGCCGCCCTCAGGGCAAATAAAGCCAAAACCTTTGGCATTGTTGAACCATTTAACAGTACCCGTCTCCATACTTCTACGTTCCTCGCAAGGCTATTCTAGTTTGAGATGAGGTAATAACTGGTTAAAGTGAGCGCGAATTGGTTAAAACTCCAACAGCTCACGAAAATACACTCTAGTGGAAATGGCCTTAACGTCAAGGGGAGGGCTTTTGTCTGACCAAGGCAGTTATTCAAAGTTTGATGTAGCTAACGCTATTGTGTTTATCTGGTTACAATTTAATCACTTTTAACGCAAAAAAACCGACTTCTTTCTCTGGCGGCGTTATGGCATAAGTGATGTTAAAATAATAATAGATATCTGCATGAAATGGTCTTATAACCGGAGTGAGGTATTGCTCCTGTATGGTTCTGTGAAACGATGGGCAGGCAATGGGTAACAACAACGATTGGCTGAATTTTGAACATTTAGTCAAAGATAAACAGAAAGAGGCGCTCAAACCGCCGTCTATGTATAAAGTTATACTTAACAACGACGATTACACACCGATGGAATTTGTGATTGACGTTCTGCAAAAGTTCTTTTCTTATGATATTGAACGTGCAACACAACTGATGCTCAATGTGCATTATCAAGGAAAGGCGATTTGCGGTGTTTTTACTGCTGAAGTTGCAGAGACGAAAGTCGCACATGTAAATCAATACGCCAGGGAGAACGAGCATCCATTGCTTTGTACGCTGGAAAAAGCCTGATTAAGGCAATTATTGGGAGGTGCCTATGCTCAATCAAGAACTTGAACTCAGTCTCAATATGGCTTTCGCCAGAGCGCGTGAGCACAGACACGAGTTTATGACCGTGGAGCACCTATTGCTGGCATTGCTAAGCAATCCGGCTGCGCGGGAAGCGCTGGAGGCGTGTACGGTTGATCTGGTAGCGTTACGCCAGGAGCTGGAAGCGTTTATCGAACAAACCACACCAACATTACCTGTTAGCGAAGAAGAGCGTGACACCCAGCCTACGCTCAGTTTCCAGCGCGTGTTACAACGTGCAGTTTTCCACGTCCAGTCCTCTGGGCGCAATGAAGTCTCGGGTGCCAACGTGTTGGTCGCCATCTTCAGTGAACAAGAGTCTCAGGCGGCCTACCTGCTGCGTAAGCATGATGTCAGCCGTCTGGATGTAGTGAACTTTATTTCCCACGGCGCTCGTAAGGACGAACCGGGTCAAGCACCGAATGCAGAAAACCCGGTAAATGAAGAGCAGGCAGGAGGGGAAGACCGTATGGAAAACTTCACCACCAATCTGAATCAACTGGCTCGCGTGGGGGGCATTGACCCACTTATCGGTCGCGACAAAGAGCTGGAACGGACTATTCAGGTATTGTGCCGTCGGCGTAAAAACAACCCGCTGTTGGTCGGAGAATCCGGTGTCGGTAAAACGGCTATCGCGGAAGGCCTGGCCTGGCGTATCGTGCAGGGCGATGTTCCTGAAGTGATGTCGGAATGCACTCTGTACTCACTGGATATCGGTTCACTGCTGGCCGGAACCAAATACCGTGGTGACTTTGAAAAGCGTTTCAAAGCGCTGCTGAAACAGTTAGAAAATGACAAAGACAGCATCCTGTTTATCGATGAAATTCATACCATTATCGGCGCAGGTGCTGCCTCCGGTGGGCAAGTGGATGCAGCTAACCTGATTAAACCACTGCTTTCTAGTGGCAAGATCCGGGTCATTGGCTCTACCACTTATCAGGAATTCAGCAATATCTTTGAAAAGGATCGCGCACTGGCACGGCGTTTCCAGAAAATTGATATTACTGAGCCGACACCGGAAGAGACCGTTCAGATTATTAACGGCCTGAAACCGAAATATGAAGCACATCATGATGTGCGTTATACCGCGAAAGCGATACGCGCAGCGGTGGAGTTGTCGGTTAAGTATATTAATGACCGCCATTTACCGGATAAAGCCATTGATGTGATTGACGAGGCTGGTGCTCGTAGCCGCCTGATGCCACTTAACAAACGTAAGAAAACTGTCAATGTGTCGGACATTGAATCCGTGGTGGCTCGTATCGCCCGTATTCCTGAGAAGACCGTCTCTGCCAGTGATCGCGATGTGCTGAGAAATCTGAGTGATCGGCTGAATATGTTGGTATTCGGTCAGGATAAAGCTATTGATGCGCTATCCGAGGCGATCAAAATGAGCCGCGCAGGATTAGGGCATGAGCATAAGCCGGTCGGATCGTTCCTGTTTGCTGGCCCAACAGGGGTAGGTAAGACGGAAGTTACGGTGCAATTGGCCAAAGCACTGGATATCGAACTGCTGCGTTTTGATATGTCTGAATATATGGAGCGCCATACTGTTAGCCGCCTGATTGGTGCGCCTCCGGGTTATGTAGGTTACGATCAAGGTGGTCTGTTGACCGATGCGGTTATCAAACATCCTCATGCAGTTCTGCTGCTGGATGAAATTGAAAAAGCCCATCCAGATGTGTTTAACCTGTTACTACAGGTGATGGATAACGGCACTCTGACGGATAACAATGGGCGTAAAGCTGATTTCCGTAACGTCATTCTGGTGATGACCACCAATGCTGGTGTGCGTGAAACGCAACGGACCTCAATTGGTTTTAAACAGCAAGATAACAGCACTGACGCACTGGAAGAGATCAAAAAAGTGTTTACCCCGGAATTCCGTAACCGGTTGGATAACATTATTTGGTTCAACCACTTATCACCTACCGTTATTCAGCAGGTGGTCGATAAATTTATCGTTGAGTTGCAGGCGCAGTTAGATGCTAAAGGCGTATCACTGGAAGTCAGTGAAGAAGCCCGTAATTGGTTATCTGATAAAGGCTATGACAAAGCGATGGGTGCACGACCAATGGCGCGGGTGATTCAGGAGAATCTGAAGAAACCACTGGCAAACGAGCTGTTGTTTGGTTCTCTGGTTGATGGTGGCTCGGTCACTGTTGGGCTGGATAAAGAAAAACAACAACTGGCTTATGAGTTTCAGAGTGCGCAGAAACGCAAAACTGAAGGTGCCGTTCATTAAATGTAAGATGTCCGAAATAAGTGGCGTTGCAGTCGATGGCAAATGAAAGATTCCCGATGAGCGAGTATTGAGTGATTCGGGGGATATCGGCGTTACACGGCTACTGTGTCAAGTATACCGGGCAATAAAAAAGGGCGATAAGCTATAAACTTATCGCCCTTTTTGTTTTCCACAATTAGTGACTTTTGCATTTTGCTGTTGATTTCACGATGAATAAACCTACTCAATCGATAAAAAAAAGAAAACGCAAAACGCCCTTGCCATAAATGGGAAGGGCGCCGGAGGGGGACTACATCCTCAGAGCTCGCCAGTCTTAAACTGGCGACAGATTAGCCGATTAACGGCTACGGAAGACAATGCGGCCTTTGCTCAGGTCGTACGGGGTCAGCTCTACAGTGACTTTGTCACCCGTCAGGATGCGGATATAGTTTTTACGCATTTTACCGGAGATATGAGCGGTTACCACGTGCCCGTTTTCCAATTCAACGCGGAACATGGTGTTCGGCAGCGTATCAAGAACGGTGCCCTGCATTTCAATATTGTCTTCTTTGGCCATCGAATCCTCTAGGTGTTACTACCTTAGTTTTTAACCGGCAAGATAATGCCGAAAAACCCACATTATGTAAAGAAGTGTTGGCGGTCATCGCACCATTTCAGCAAAATTAGTCTGCCGGTAAGAGGGGATAAAGCCTAATGTGGGGTACTTTCTCAACGGTTGATCTTTACTGCATCGCGGATGAAAAATTCAACGATTGCGGTAACCAGCATTCAGCCGGTAGTGGACTAAACTGGAGTTGACTCAACTGCTGCATAAAAAAGTTTCGTGGGATCTCAATCGCACCCAGCGACGCAGTGTGAGCGTTGAGGACCTGACAGTCAATCAGTTCTCCACCTTGACGGGTAAAATGATGACAAAAAACCATTAATGCGCTTTTTGAAGCATTGTCAGCTCGGCTAAACATCGATTCTCCGCAAAACAGTTTACCCACTGCAATGCCATATAATCCGCCAACCAGTTCATTTTCCAACCAAACTTCAACTGAGTGCGCGTGCCCTAATGCATGTAATTGGCAATAAGCTTGCTGTACATCCTCGCCAATCCACGTCCCCTCATCACGTTGCGCAGCACAAGCGCTGACCACATCGGCAAAAGCATGGTTAAGTGTGAGGCGATAAGGACAACGGCGCAGAAAGCGGCGCATGCTGCGGCTAATATGCAAATCTTCCGGGAATAACACCGCGCGCGGGTCCGGCGACCACCATAGGATCATCTCTCCGGGGCTAAACCAAGGAAAAATTCCCTTCTGGTAAGCTGCCAGCAGGCGAGGAGCGGCTAAATCGCCCCCAAGAGCCAGCAAACCATTAGGTTCGCGCAGAGCCAGCTCAGGTGAGGGGAATGCAAATGACTGAGAAGATAGCTGTGTAATGCGCATAAATCCCCCTGATGATATCTTCAGGCTCATAGCCTTCGTACTTGAAGCCACAGCGTTGTTAGCTGCTACGCTAAGTTCGCTGGGTATAATAAATAACAATGAATACCACTTTTTCTTCAGTGGTTTTTATTCATATTAGCGCGAATTATGCTAATTACCTGCTCGCATCAGGTGACTCATTCACAATTCACGCAGCCCAGTGTTCAATGGCGTTGATGGAATTGGTAATAGCGCCCTTTGTGTTGCAATAAACTGTGGTGATTGCCTTGCTCGACTATCTTGCCACCATCCATCACGCAGATTCGATCCATATATTCCAGACCGTATAAACGATGAGTGACCATGATCAGGCTCTTGTGCTGACAGTGTTGGCGCAGCAGAGCCAGAATTTGTTGTTCTGTTTCAGCATCTAACCCTTCGGTAGGTTCATCAAGTAGCAAAAGAGGCGCAGGATGTAGCAAGGCACGGGCAATTCCTAAACGACGCTGTTCACCGCCAGAGAGTGGCCGGCCGCCATCCCCCATCCAGGCATTCAGTCCCTCACTATTATCAAGTAAGTTGGCTAACCCGACGTGTTCCAAAACTGTTTTCAACTGTGCATCAGACGCCGTAGGGCAAGCCAGCAACAGATTTTCACGTAATGTACTGCTGAAGACATGTACCCGCTGGCTGACCACTGTCATCATCTGGCGCAAGGTATTTTCGTCATAATTGGCCAATGGTTCCCCATTAAGCGTGATACTGCCTTGGCTGGCATCCCAGGCCCGGGTTAATAATTGTAACAGTGTGGATTTTCCACAGCCTGTGCGCCCAAGTAGCGCAATATGCTCCCCTGCGGCCAGTGACAGCGATATATTCTGCAAAACGGGTAAGGGCTGCTGTGGGTAGGTAAAACTCAACCCTGTCACTTCTAGCGCCACCTGTGCGGCCACCTCTGGACCATTGGTCGGGAATGTCACTTCAGGCTGTTGTTCCATCAATTGCGCAACGCGGGTCGCAGAAGCGATAACTTGTCCCAAGTGTTGGAATGCACCAGCCACCGGCAGCAAGGCTTCAAATGCGGCTAAAGAGGTAAAAACAAAGAGCGCCAGTAATGCGCCTGGTTGATTATTCCCGCCAATACCTCCAGCGGCGAGCCATAAAATTAGCGTGACCGTTAGGCCAGTAGCCAGAATCATTAGCGCCTGCGCTAAACCAGCCAAGGATGCTTGCTGTTGTTGGCGTCTCATCCAGCGTTGTTCAATATCCTGCAACGAGGCACGGAATTGCTGTAACGCACCGAATACCAATAACTCTGCCTGCCCCTGTAACCAAGAGGTCAGTTGCGAACGATAAAGACCACGCAGGTCCGTCAGGTCACGACCAATGGGCTTACCGGCACGATAGAAGATCAATGGGACGAGTAGTAATAACCCCAGCAGAATTGCACCGAGTGTCAGGGCCAGATTGACATCCAGATAGCTCAAACCAAACGTCACGGCAGCAATAATTGCGATGGCGGCCACCAGCGGTGAGATGACGCGCAGATAGAGATGATCGAGGGTATCAACATCGGCGACCAACCGGTTCAGCAGTTCACTTTGGCGAAAACGGGCAATACCGGCAGGGGAGAGTGGTAGGATCTTCTGGAAAGCGAAGACCCGCAGATGTGCCAGTACACGGAATGTCGCGTCATGGCTGACAACTCGCTCTGCGTAGCGGCCCGCCGTACGGGTAATTGCGGCCCCTCGGACACCGGCAGCCGGTAGCAAGTAGTTAAACGTATATAATCCAGCAGGGCCAGCGATGGCGGTACCCGCAAGGAACCAACCTGATAATGTCAGCAAGCCGATACTGGCCAGCAGCGTGACAATTGCCAGCACGATACCCAGACAAATCAGGAACCAATGGCGGCGATACAACGCCAAAAAAGGAAGAAGTACGCGCATAATTAAAGCTCCTCACTGCGATGGGACAGCAGATTGGCAAATGAACCGTCAGACTGGCTGAGGGTGGAGTAATCACCTTGCTGAATCAGAAGGCCACTATCCATTACCCAGATTTGATCATAACCCAGCGTATCTTCTAACTGATGGGTAACCAGTAGCGTCGTCTGCCTGCGAGAGGCTTCCTCTAGTGCTTTCATCACCAATTGTTCACTGTGAGCATCAAGGCTGGCGGTGGGTTCATCCAGCAGCAATAAGCGGCACGGATTCAGTAAGGCGCGGGCAACGGCAACACGTTGCGCCTGCCCAACGGAGAGACGTGCAGAATGGTCGCCGACTTCAGTATTCAGCCCTTGTGGCAAATCAGCCAGGAATTCATTGATATAAGCACGCTCTACCGCCTGTTGCAATTGGCTGTGTGACGCATCTGGCTGGCCCAGCAAAATGTTGGCCGCCAGCGTCTGTTCCGGCAAATGTGGGTTTTGGCCAACCCAGCTTAATTGCCTACGCCACGCTGGTGCTTCCAGTTCGCGTAATTCAACCCCGTTCACTTTCAGTGAGCCGCGATAGGGTAAAAAGCCCAGCAGCAGGTTGAGTAATGAACTTTTACCTGCGCCACTCAGACCAACAATGGCAACGCGTTTGCCTGCGGGTAATAAGAACGTCAACGGTCCGGCCAACCGGGTGCCATTAGGGGCCAGAATTTCCAGTTGGTCGGCTTCTAGGGTGATAGCTTGGTTACCCGGCAGCACTTGGTCACCTTGGCCAATCGCTTCGCCTTCACTACTCAAAAATGTGACCAGCGATTCTGCTGCGCCAACTGCCTGAGCTTTTGCGTGGTAAAACGTGCCTAAATCTCTCAGCGGTTGGAAGAATTCAGGGGCCAGGATCAATACCAGAAAACCCGCAAACAGGGTGACGCCAAAACCATAACTACCAAAATTCAGTTCACCCAAATAGGAAAAACCAAAGTAGACGGCAACCACGGCAATAGAGATGGCGGCGAAAAACTCTAATACGGCTGAAGATAAGAATGCCATACGCAGCACTTCCATGGTGCGGCGGCGGAAATCTTCTGAGGCATCACGAATTTGGTCGGTTTCTGCTTTAGCGCGGTTAAATAACCGTAACGTGTCTAATCCGCGTAAGCGATCAAGGAAGTTGCCACTCAACCGTGCCAGTGCGACAAAGTTACGCCGATTGGCGTCGGCGGCACCCATCCCGACCAGTGCCATAAACAGCGGGATCAATGGCGCGGTGACAAACAAGATCAAACCTGCCGCCCAGTTGATAGGGAAGACGGCAATCAGGATAAGCAATGGAATGAATACGGCCAGATACATCTGTGGCAGATAGCGGGAGTAGTAGTCCTGCATATCTTCAATTTGTTCCAGAATGATGGTTGCCCAACTGCCCGCGGGCTTACCTTTCACCCACGCAGGGCCGAGCTGTTCTAATCGGTCTAAAACGACATTACGGATCTGCTGGCGAACTTTCATTCCGCAGATAAATCCCACCCGTTCGCGCAACCAACTGATCACGGCGCGCAATGCAAAGGTTCCGGCCAGTAGCCAAAAATCAGCAGTCAATGCCGATCGGGGGAGTTGGTCGATAATCAGAGATTGCAGCAGGGTGGCCAGTAACCATGCCTGAGCGATGATCAATAACCCGCTGAGGAGGCCAAGTAACATGGACAGGCGGAGCCAACGTTGCGCGGGGGCGCTTTGTTTTTTCAGCCAACGAATCAACTCATACTGTCTTGTTTTATTCATCAGGCAATTTATCTGCGCAGGGAGCTAGAAAATATCAAAAAGTGTTTGTCACCGTTGACGGTGGCAAACTCGCGAAAGGCAATATTACCTTGTCATGACGAGAGGTGAAACCATTAGGTTGTGATAGTCGCCGCATTCCACAACAGGAGTAATTTACTGTTTTTAATTGGGATGCGGGCGAGTGAAAATAAAAAACGGGTGGTTCACTTATCGTAAACCACCCGCCACATAGCGCTTGGATCCCCATGCGGAATCGTTACTTATCGTTTACTAGCCCATCCAGATAGCGTTCTGCATCCAGTGCCGCCATACAGCCGGTACCGGCGGAGGTAATTGCCTGGCGGTAAATATGGTCCATAACATCGCCTGCAGCGAACACACCCGGAATGGAGGTTTGTGTGGCATTACCTTGCAGACCTGACTGAACTTTGATGTAGCCGTTTTCCAGTGCCAGTTGACCATCAAAGATGGCGGTATTTGGGCTGTGGCCAATCGCAATGAAGACGCCAGCAACAGCAATCTCTTCTGTCTCACTGTTTTTGGTGGATTTAAGGCGGACACCGGTGACACCCATGTCATCACCCAAAACTTCGTCCAAGGTGCGATCAGTGTGCAATACGATGTTGCCGTTTTTTACTTTTTCCATCAGGCGATCAATCAGGATTTTCTCTGAGCGGAAGCTATCACGACGATGAATTAAATGAACTTCAGCTGCGATATTCGCCAGATACAACGCCTCTTCAACCGCAGTATTACCGCCACCGACTACCGCCACTTTCTGATTCCGATAGAAGAAACCATCACAAGTCGCGCAGGCAGAGACCCCTTTGCCTTTGAAGGCTTCTTCTGACGCCATTCCCAGATAGCGGGCAGAAGCCCCTGTAGCAATAATCAGCGCGTCACAGGTGTACTCAGCACCATCACCAAACAGGCGGAATGGGCGATTTTGCAAATCCACGCTATTGATATGATCGAATAGAATCTCTGTTTGGAATTTTTCTGCATGCTCATGCATCCGCTCCATCAGAGCAGGGCCAGTCAAGCCTTCAGGATCACCAGGCCAGTTCTCCACGTCGGTGGTGGTGGTTAACTGACCGCCTTTCTCCATTCCGGTAATCAATACAGGTTTCAGGTTGGCGCGTGCAGCATAAACCGCCGCAGTGTAACCCGCAGGGCCAGAACCCAGAATAATCAATTTGCTATGTTTAGCCGTGCTCATGAATACCTCTTTCCCACAATGGCGGACAATGTTAGCGATTGTAGGGAAAATTGGGCATTAAAAAAAGCAGACAAAAATGTTGTTAGCGATTTGTTTGATAGGTGATGCCTATTTAATGAACTAAATGTATTAAGAATCGGCAGTTAGCGGTGAAGCGACGTCAGGCTACGGGCAAATTGGACCCAAATTAATTTTTACGTTACGCGCCAACTCGCGCTGAAAAGCTTTGACCCTATAAAACATGTGGCTTGCAAGCCGATTGAGCAAAAAATAGCCATGACACTAAACCACCTTTTTGCACCATTTTATAGCAAATTTAGGGCGAAAAAATAGCTAAGGGAAACACTCTGGGATTTTAATTCTGGCACGTTCTACTGATTTAACTTCTTTTACTTTGACAATCGGCTGTGCATTTGCGAAAACATCAGTGGAAGAAGAAATTATCTGCGCGCCATAAATTTCAGATTTGGTATCAGTGATGCCAAGCGAAAACCCTGGAACGTTTTCGATTAATGCTGGATGGCGTGTGAAGTAAGTTCTCGAACAACTGTAGGGGGGAGTTTCTACGGCGGTTCGTGATGTGCTATCTCTTCCTCAACGCTAATAATCATCGAGTACCTCGCATACAGTTGGACAGACAGGGTGTGAGATAACAACGTGTTGATATATTTGCATAAAACAGGCTGCGGGTCGTTGTCTGTAGCAGGCTCGAAGTATAAGCACGATGAGAGCATGTCACAGACTCAAGGAAATTAAGAGAGACTATAAGATGATAGATAATAAAAAACGCCCGGGGAAAGAGCTTGATCGTATAGATCGTAACATCCTGAATGAATTACAAAAGGATGGGCGTATCTCTAACGTTGAGCTTTCAAAACGAGTAGGATTATCACCAACACCATGTTTGGAACGGGTTCGCCGCTTAGAGCGTCAGGGCTTCATCCATGGTTATACAGCACTGCTTAATCCACAGTATTTGGATGCGTCGCTGCTGGTTATCGTTGAGATTACTCTGAATCGTGGCGCTCCGGATGTGTTTGAGCAATTTAATGCCGCTGTTAAAAATCTTGAGGAAATTCAAGAGTGTCACCTGGTTTCCGGCGATTTCGACTATTTGTTGAAAACCCGCGTACCTGATATGTCTGCTTACCGTACATTACTCGGTGAGACCTTGCTTCGCCTGCCGGGCGTCAATGACACCCGTACCTATGTGGTCATGGAAGAAGTGAAGCAGAGTAACCGCCTAGTCATTAAAACGCGGTAAACAGGCAGGTGCAAAACCTGAGTAATTTGGTTACACTCCTGTTTATTCATACAGTTTCAACGCCGGGAGGGTTCTCGGCGTTGTCACTCATACCAGTTAACAGGAACCTGGAGAGCCTTTCTTGAGCCAGGAATATACAGAAGATAAAGAAGTTACCCTGAAAAAACTCAGCAGCGGGCGTCGTTTACTTGAGGCGGTTTTGATTGTGGTGACAATTTTGGCAGCCTACCTGATGGCGGCGCTGCTCAGTTTTAATCCTTCGGACCCAAGCTGGTCCCAGACTGCATGGCACGAGCCTATCCACAATCTTGGTGGGGGTATTGGTGCCTGGATGGCCGATACACTGTTCTTCACCTTTGGTGTTTTGGCTTACGCAATCCCTGTGATTATGGTGATGTTGTGCTGGGCGGCTTTCCGTCAGCGCGATGCCAATGAACACGTCGATTACTTTGCTCTTTCTTTACGCCTGATTGGCACATTAGCCCTGATTTTAACGTCATGTGGCCTGGCTGCATTGAATGTTGACGATCTTTATTACTTTGCCTCTGGTGGGGTAATTGGCAGCTTGTTCAGTAATGCCATGTTGCCGTGGTTCAATGGTGTCGGGGCAACACTGACATTGCTCTGTATCTGGGCTGTTGGCCTGACGCTGTTTACCGGCTGGTCATGGTTGGTCATTGCTGAGAAAATTGGCGGGGTGGTCTTAGGCTCACTGACATTTATGACTAATCGCTCACGTCGTGAAGAACGCTATGACGATGAAGATGACGATTATCAGGTTGAAGATTCCGACGTTGCTGAACAAGAGCAGGGGGCGGCTTCAAATAAAGCGCTAGCAGTAGGCGCGGCTAGCGCCGCACTTGCGGCATCTGCGGCTCATGCTGACGACGACGTGCTATTCTCCGCGCCATCAGCAACCGACGCCATCGCCAATGTGCCTGAGCCGGCCTTATCCCCAGTGCCTGGGTCCAATGGCGACTATGATCCTCTATTAAGCAGCCTGCGGGCAACAGATGATGACTATCAACCTGCTCCTGGGGCGATAGCCGAGTCTGTTAGCAGCCATAGCACGGCACCGATGACGGCTAACTCGACAGCGACACCGCCGTTATATTCGTTTGAAATTCCGCAAGAGACGCCATCACCAGTTCAGACTCGTGTTGCCACGCCTGTTGAGCGGCCAGAGCCACAAATGGGGGCATGGGATGTACCACCTGCACCTGTCAGCCATTCGCCGTTCGATTTCTCAACAGCACAGCGCCATAGTGATCAGGTCGATAGCGTTCCTAATACGAACACTGGTTTTGGCCGTGCCCTTGATGGTTTGGCCGCAGTAAGTTCGGCCAGTGATCCACTGATTAGTGACCCGTTTATCAATAGCAGCTTGTCAAATAACCCATTGTCTCATCACGGTTTGTCGGGAACAGCCATCGCCGCTGCGAGTGCAGCAGCGACGTTTATGCCAGCATTTACTGCTACTAGTGACACCGGTTCTCAGGTAAAACAGGGCATCGGTCCTGAGTTACCACGGCCTAACCCAGTGCGTATTCCAACGCGGCGTGAGTTGGCCTCTTACGGTATCAAGTTGCCTTCACAACGTATGGCGGAGCAGGAACAACGCGAACAAGAAGCGCAAAATCCTCAGGTTAATGCAGCGTCGTTCGACAGCGAGCCGCTATCAGAAGATGATGATGCGTTGCAGCAGGCTATATTGCGTAAAGCGTTTGCCGACCAGCAGTCCGAGCGTTACGAGCAATCATCAGACGCAGGGGGTAATACGTTCACCGCCCCTGAGCCAGAAGATGAGCAAGCTTTAGAAGAAGCCGCATTACGGCAGGCATTCGCAGCACAACAACAGCATCGTTATGGGGCGGTTCAGCACCAAGACGCTATTCATCACCAAGACGCTACTCATCACAAAAACAGTGCCGCAGAAGGAATGCAGCCTGTTGATATCCGCCGCGCCTATACATTCTCGCCGGTCGCAGATCTTGTTGATGATAGCCCTCGTGAGCCCTTGTTTACGCTTTCTCCCTATGTCGATGAAGGGGAATCCACCGCTTCTCCAGACGCTATTTCGCCTGAGCAACCAGCGCAATATCAGCAGCCATCAGTGCATCAAACGCATTCAGGGCAAGTCACATCGGTGCCAGCACCCTATACGCAGTCTGCGGCAACGCCTACTTATGCACCGACAACAGCACATGCTCCGGTAATAGCCCCGTCTGCTGTTGAGCCAACAATACCGGTACCACCTGTCGCCCCGGTGCAACCAACGCCAGCAATGGACAGCTTGATTCACCCGTTCCTGATGCGTAATGATCAGCCGTTGATTAAACCGACCACACCACTGCCTACGCTTGATTTACTTTCTTCTCCGCCAGCGGAGGAAGAACCCGTTGATATGTTTGCTTTAGAGCAAACGGCTCGTCTGGTTGAAGCACGTTTAGGTGATTATCGGGTAAAAGCGGAAGTAGTGGGTATTTCTCCAGGGCCAGTCATTACTCGCTTTGAGTTGGATTTGGCTCCAGGTGTTAAAGCGTCGCGCATTTCCAATCTTTCCCGCGATTTGGCCCGTTCTCTATCAGCTATCGCCGTGCGTGTAGTGGAAGTTATTCCGGGCAAACCTTATGTCGGACTTGAATTGCCGAATAAGCATCGTCAAACGGTCTACCTGAGGGAAGTGCTCGACTGTGCCAAATTCCGTGATAACCCTTCTCCGCTTGCTATTGTGCTTGGTAAAGATATTGCCGGGCAGCCGGTGGTGGCAGACTTAGCCAAAATGCCACACTTGCTGGTGGCTGGTACTACCGGTTCTGGTAAGTCGGTTGGGGTGAACGCGATGATCCTCAGTATCTTGTATAAAGCTACACCGGATGAGGTGCGCTTTATCATGATTGACCCGAAAATGCTGGAGTTATCGGTGTATGAAGGCATTCCTCATCTGCTAACCGAAGTGGTTACCGATATGAAGGATGCCGCGAATGCATTGCGCTGGTGTGTCGGTGAGATGGAACGGCGCTATAAATTGATGTCGGCGCTGGGCGTGCGTAATCTCGCAGGCTATAACGAGCGCGTAGCTCAGGCTGAAGCTATGGGGCGGCCAATCCCTGACCCATTCTGGAAGCCATCCGATAGCATGGACATCTCACCGCCGATGCTGGTGAAACTGCCTTATATCGTGGTGATGGTGGATGAGTTTGCCGATTTAATGATGACAGTGGGCAAAAAAGTTGAAGAGCTGATAGCACGTCTGGCACAGAAAGCCCGTGCTGCCGGTATCCATCTGGTGCTGGCTACCCAGCGCCCATCGGTAGATGTCATCACCGGTTTGATAAAAGCTAACATTCCAACCCGTATCGCATTTACGGTTTCCAGTAAAATCGACTCACGGACTATCCTCGATCAGGGCGGCGCGGAATCACTGCTGGGGATGGGGGACATGCTGTATATGGCTCCAAACTCTTCGATTCCGGTACGTGTGCACGGTGCCTTTGTCCGTGACCAGGAAGTGCATGCCGTGGTTAATGATTGGAAAGCTCGAGGTCGTCCTCAATACATTGAGAGCATTCTTAGTGGTAGTGAAGAAGGGGAAGGCGGTAGTCTTGGATTGGACAGTGATGAAGAGCTGGACCCACTATTTGATCAGGCCGTGAACTTTGTGTTAGAGAAGCGCCGGGCGTCAATTTCTGGCGTGCAGCGCCAATTCCGTATTGGGTATAACCGTGCTGCACGTATTATCGAACAGATGGAAGCCCAGCAGATTGTGAGTACGCCGGGCCATAATGGTAATCGTGAAGTGTTGGCCCCGCCGCCACATGAATAGTCATATTTTGCTCTGAGGAAGTTAACATATACCCAATAGATTTCGAGTTGCAGGTAGGCGGCAACGAAATGAACCCAAGGAGTTGAGATAACTCAATGAGTTGGGTGACAAATCTGTCAGGAGCAGATTTGAACGCTGCTTGCCGCGGCCTCGCAGAGGCGAGGTCCATGGACGGGCCGAGTAGTGATGGCAGCCAACACCCCTGCATCTTGAAAGATGACGAGTATAGACAGGGCCGCTTTGCGGCCCTTATGCAAAGAAGCATAACCCCGTATTTATCAGAGAATTTTATAAGGTATTTAGAATAATGAAAAAACTGCTTGTTGCTTGCTGTCTGTTATCGGGTTTAATTTCAGCTTCAGTTCTGGCGGATGTCAGTACCGATTTGCAAGGTCGTCTGAGTAAGGTGAACAGTTTTCATGCTAATTTCTCGCAAAAAGTGACCAGCGCTGATGGCGCGACGGTGCAGGAAGGTGAAGGGGAGCTGTGGGTGAAACGGCCAAATCTGTTTAACTGGCATATGACCTCACCGGATGAAAGCGTACTTATCTCAGACGGGGAAACCTTGTGGTTCTACAACCCTTTTGTTGAGCAGGCCACGGCAACCTGGTTGAAGAATGCAACCGGTAACACCCCGTTTATGCTGATTACCCGCAACAACCCGGATGACTGGAAACAGTACAATGTTAAGCAGAAAGGTGATGATTTTGAACTGACACCTAAAAGTGCCAGCGGTAATCTGAAGCAATTTGCCATTACAGTTACGCCAACGGGGACTATCAAGAGTTTTACTGCGGTTGAGCAAGATGGGCAGCGCAGTGCTTACACCCTGAAAGGCCAGCAAAATAGCTCGGCTGACGCCAGCAAATTTAAATTTACCCTACCAAAAGGGGTGACGCTGGACGACCAGCGGCAGTGAGGTTTGTGTGAGTAATATGTCCCTCGACTTTTCCCAAAATGAGTTTCAGCCACTGGCCGCGCGGATGCGGCCTTTGACGTTGGATCAATATATTGGTCAGCAACATTTGCTGGCACCGGGTAAACCGCTACCACGGGCAATCGTTGCGGGGCAGTTACACTCCATGATCCTCTGGGGGCCACCTGGAACGGGCAAAACCACATTGGCCGAAATTATTGGTCGTTACGGTCAAGCTGATGTGGAACGCATTTCTGCCGTGACCTCCGGTATTAAAGAGATTCGTGAGGCCATCGAACGCGCACGGCAAAACCGTGATGCTGGTCGGCGCACTATCTTGTTTGTTGACGAAGTCCATCGTTTCAATAAAAGCCAGCAGGATGCTTTTTTGCCGCATATTGAGGATGGCACTATTACCTTTATCGGTGCTACGACTGAAAACCCCTCGTTTGAACTGAATTCGGCATTGCTCTCCAGAGCGCGGGTTTATTTGCTTAAGGCATTAACCGCCGCAGATATCGAGAAAGTGATCGATCAAGCGATGTCAGACGGCAGCCGTGGCTACGGTGGGCAGAATATCAAACTGCCGGACGAGACCCGCCGCATGATGTCGGAGCTGGTTGGTGGTGATGCTCGTCGCGCGTTAAACAGCCTTGAGATGATGGCAGATATGGCAGAAATAGATGCCAACGGGGTGCGAGTATTAACCCCTGATTTGCTGAAAGAAGTGTCTGGCGAGCGGAGCGCCCGTTTTGATAACAAAGGTGATCGTTATTATGATCTGATCTCGGCGGTGCATAAATCCATTCGCGGCTCGGCCCCGGATGCGGCGCTATATTGGTATGCGCGTATTATCACCGCAGGGGGGGATCCCCTTTATGTCGCCCGCCGTTTATTGGCTATTGCCTCGGAAGATGTCGGTAATGCGGATCCACGCGCCATGCAAGTGGCTATATCAGCGTGGGACTGTTTTACTCGAGTCGGTCCGGCAGAAGGTGAAAGGGCGATTGCTCAGGCCATTGTTTATCTGGCTTGTGCACCAAAAAGTAATGCGGTTTATTCCGCGTTTAAAGCAGCGATGCAGGACGCGCGTGATAAGCCTGACTTTGATGTGCCAGAACACCTACGTAACGCACCGACCAAACTGATGAAAGAGATGGGGCTTGGGGCGGAGTACCGATATGCCCATGATGAACAGCATGCTTATGCTGCGGGTGAGAACTATTTCCCGCCAGAAATGGCCGCGACTCGCTACTATTCACCCTCATCCCGTGGTCTGGAAGGTAAAATCGGTGAAAAGCTGGCATGGTTGGCTGAGCAGGATCAAAATAGCCCGATAAAACGCTACCGCTAGTCTTGCTGTTGCGGTAAGGTTAGCGCTATATGGTAAGTGGCTGTTTATACCGCTTATGTCATGAAATTCTCCTTTAATAACCATTATGCCCAAAATAGTTGAAGTGGCAGGTAGGCAGCAAGTAAGCGAGTCTCGATGAGTTTACTGAGGTAAGTGATTCGGGTGAGAGAACGCTGCTAATACCGCTGCAACTTCAAAGATGAAAGGCATTCTATAACTACAAGCACAGGACTAGCATGCTCGATCCCAATATGCTGCGCAATGAGCTAGACGCAGTCGCCGAAAAACTTGCTCGCAGAGGTTTTAAACTTGATGTTCAGATGTTGCGCCAACAAGAAGAGCGCCGCAAAGTTTTACAGGTTGAAACAGAAAGTCTGCAAGCAGAACGTAACTCCCGATCGAAATTGATTGGTGCGGCCAAGGCGCGTGGCGAAGATATCGAGCCATTACGTCTGGAAGTAAATGCGCTGGGTGAAAAGCTGGATGCGGCTAAGGCCGAGCTGGACAAACTGCAAAACGAAATCCGCTTACTGGCGTTGTCTATTCCTAACCTGCCGGATGATTCTGTCCCTGTGGGTAGAGATGAGAAAGACAATCTTGAAGTCAGCCGTTGGGGTGAGCCGCGTAAGTATGATTTTGAAGTGAGAGATCACGTCTCGCTGGGCGAAATGGCCGGTGGCCTTGATTTTGCTGCCGCAGTGAAGCTGACCGGTGCGCGTTTTGTGGTAATGAAAGGGCAAATAGCCCGTATGCACCGTGCGTTATCCCAGTTTATGCTGGACCTGCATACCGAAAAACACGGTTATCAAGAAGCTTATGTTCCTTATCTGGTTAACCATGCCACTTTGTACGGTACTGGCCAGTTACCTAAGTTTGGTGAAGATTTATTCCACACCAAACCGCTGGAAGAAGAGTCAGATAGCAGTAACTATGCACTGATTCCGACCGCTGAAGTGCCGCTGACCAATCTGGTACGCGATGAGATTCTGGAAGAAGACACTCTGCCATTGAAAATGACGGCCCATACCCCATGCTTCCGTTCTGAAGCGGGTTCCTATGGTCGTGATACCCGTGGCTTGATTCGTATGCATCAGTTCGACAAAGTTGAGATGGTGCAGATTACTCGCCCGGAAGATTCGATGGAGGCACTGGAAGAGTTGACCGGTCATGCAGAGAAAGTTCTGCAATTACTGGACTTGCCATACCGCAAAGTGCTGCTGTGTACTGGTGATATGGGCTTTGGTTCCAGCAAGACTTACGATTTGGAAGTATGGCTGCCAGCGCAGGATACTTACCGTGAAATCTCTTCCTGTTCTAACATGTGGGATTTCCAGGCGCGCCGTATGCAAGCTCGTTGCCGCAATAAAACCGATAGAAAAACCCGTTTAGTTCATACCCTGAATGGTTCTGGTTTGGCGGTTGGCCGCACCCTGGTTGCAGTGCTGGAAAACTACCAGCAGGCAGATGGCCGAATTGAGGTTCCAGAAGTATTACGCCCATATATGGGTGGCCTGGACTTTATCGGTTAATAACATACGGATTAATCACTAATCCAATATGCAGAAAGCGCCTCAGGGCGCTTTTTCTTTTTGGCGTATAGCCAGAGTAAAGGCTGAAGATTGTCAGTAGGTGCTTCCAACATATTGTGCTATCCCCTCCCGCGCAGTAATTGACTTTTATATCGCCGGTGGCATGATGCGCTCACTTTTATCGTCCCGACGGCTCCTGTCTTATTATGTCCGCATATTCTCGCCCGGTTCTGCTTCTGCTCTGTGGGCTTTTGCTGTTTACGATTTCTATCGCGGTGTTAAATACATTGGTTCCCTTATGGTTATCTCATCAACAATTGCCAACCTGGCAGGTGGGGATGGTTAGCTCGTCTTATTTTAGTGGGAATCTGGTTGGGACATTGATTGCGGGGCGCTTGATCCAGCAATTTGGATTTAATCGCAGCTACCATTACGCCTGTTTTTTATTTGCGTTGGCGACTTGCGGATTAATGCTATCAGTGGATTTCTGGAGTTGGCTGGGATGGCGCTTTTTGGCGGGCGTCGCCTGCGCTCTGATTTGGGTCATTGTTGAGAGTGCGTTACTGCGTAGTGGCACGTTAACCAATCGTGGGCAACTGCTGGCGGCTTATATGATGGTCTATTATCTGGGAACCGTCACCGGGCAATTATTATTAGGTGTCGTGTCAACGCAATTACTCAATGTTATCCCTTGGGTCAGTACATTGGTCATTACGGCCATGCTGCCGCTGTTGTTTGCCCACTTCTCGCATCAGGGTAGCAGTGAGTCCTCACACATTGCCATTTGGCCGATGCTTAAGCGCCGTAGCGCTCGCCTGGGTATTAATGGCTGCATTATCTCAGGGATACTGTTAGGTTCGCTCTATGGCCTGTTGCCGCTCTATCTATCACATCAGGGCATGAGTGATGCCAGCGTTGGATGGTGGATGGCTTTACTGGTTAGCTCAGGCATTATCGGTCAATGGCCGATAGGCAAAATGGCGGACCGTTATGGTCGTTTACTGGTGCTGCGTATTCAGGTGTTTGTCGTCATCCTCGGCAGTGTAGCCATTTTAGGTAATTATGCCCTGGCTCCGGCATTATTTATTCTGGGATGTGCCGGTTTTACCCTTTATCCGGTCGCCATGGCCTGGGCGTGTGAAAAAGCCAGTGCTGATGAGTTAGTGGCGATGAATCAGGCATTACTGATGAGTTATACCCTCGGCAGCCTGACCGGCCCAACCATGACTTCGCTGCTGATGCAGCGCTATTCCGATAATTTACTGTTTATCATGATAGCCGCTGTCGCCTTAGTGTATTTGATGATGTTGCTGCGTAAGCCAGGTAAACAACAGACCCCTTACGCTGCCATATAACAACCAAAAAAATACCGCCAGTGGCATAACTCAATTTGGCGGTATCTATGGGGATGCGTTAATTAACTGACTACGCCCCCCTTCTTGTTTGAAGTTGCCGCACCATTAGCTGCTTGCAACTGTAATGACTTAATATATTACTTTGTGACCATAGCTTTCGAGAATGCCTTTCACCCGATCCATGATCTCTGCGGTAGGGGGCTTCACCCCATCCAGTTTGTATTCTTCACCCATGGCGACCCATTTGTGCTTACCCAACTCATGGTAAGGCAGTAATTCGATTTTCTCGATATTGGTCATGTTCTGGGTAAACTCGCCTAACATGTGCGCCGATTTATCATCATCTGACCAACCCGGCACCACCACATAGCGGATCCAGGTTTTCTGGTTACGTTTTGCCAAGTAACGGGCAAACTCCAGTGTTCGATGATTCGATACCCCCACCAGATTCTGATGCACACTGTCATCCATCTGTTTTAAATCCAGCATCACTAAATCTGTGGCATCAAGTAACTCATCGATGACCGGATCATAACGGCGTACAAAACCATTGGTATCCAGACACGTATGGATACCAACTTCATGACACGCACGAAACCAATCGCGCACAAACTCGGCCTGCAAAATAGCTTCGCCACCTGATGCAGTCACACCGCCGCCAGATGCATTCATAAAGTGGCGATAGGTGATGGCTTCTTTGACTAATTCTTCAACGGTAACTTCTTTACCGCCGTGGGTATCCCAAGTATCACGGTTATGGCAATACAGGCAACGCATCAAGCAGCCCTGGAAGAATACGATAAATCGGATACCCGGGCCGTCAACAGTGCCACAGGATTCGAATGAGTGAATACGACCAAGTACTGACATAGCAGGATTTCTCCAACGCTGGATGAATAAAGGCCCCACTAAAGTGGAGCCTTTAAGTTTATGCCATTTTACTGCGGCAGGGAATTATATCGACTGTGTAAAGGTACGAGTAATTACATCCTGCTGTTGTTCTTTGGTCAGCGAGTTGAAACGTACTGCGTAACCCGATACACGGATAGTCAACTGCGGATATTTTTCCGGGTTTTCCATCGCGTCTAACAGCATTTCACGGTTCATTACGTTCACGTTCAGGTGTTGACCACCTTCGATGGACGCTTCGTGATGGAAGTAACCATCCATCAGACCGGCCAGGTTAGCTTTACGTACTTCGTCATCTTTGCCTAATGCGTTTGGCACGATAGAGAAGGTGTAAGAGATACCATCTTTCGCGTAAGCAAACGGCAGTTTAGCAACCGAAGTCAGAGAGGCAACAGCACCTTTCTGGTCACGGCCATGCATTGGGTTAGCACCTGGACCGAATGGTGCACCAGCACGGCGACCATCTGGGGTGTTACCGGTTTTCTTACCATAAACCACGTTAGAGGTGATGGTCAGCACGGACTGAGTTGCCACTGCACCACGGTAAGTACGCAGCTTCTGAATTTTCTTCATAAAGCGCTCAACCAGGTCACAAGCGATATCATCAACGCGTGAATCGTTGTTACCAAACTGTGGATATTCGCCTTCGATGTTGAAGTCGATAGCCAGGCCGTCAGCATCACGGATGGTGCTTACTTTGGCATACTTGATAGCAGACAGGGAGTCAGCAGCAACAGACAGACCTGCAATACCACATGCCATAGTACGGTAAACATCACGGTCATGCAGTGCCATTAGCGCAGCTTCATAGCTGTACTTGTCATGCATGTAATGGATGATGTTCAGCGCGGTAACATATTGTTTAGCCAGCCAATCCATAAAGTGGTCCATGCGTTCCATGACTTTGTCATAGTCCAGCACGTCATCCATCATTGGCGCTTCTTTCGGGCCAACCTGGATCTTCATTTTTTCATCAACGCCGCCGTTGATTGCGTACAACATGGTTTTCGCCAGGTTGGCACGGGCACCAAAGAACTGCATTTGTTTACCGACAATCATCGGGCTAACACAACAAGCGATAGCATAGTCATCGTTGTTGAAGTCAGGGCGCATCAGATCATCGTTTTCATATTGCACAGATGAAGTATCGATGGAGACTTTAGCCGCATACTTTTTAAAATTCAGTGGCAGCTTTTCAGACCACAGAATGGTCATGTTCGGCTCTGGAGACGGCCCCATGGTGTACAGGGTGTTCAGGAAGCGGAAGCTGGTTTTGGTCACCAGAGTACGGCCATCAACGCCCATACCGGCCAGAGACTCAGTTGCCCAGATTGGGTCACCAGAGAACAGTTCATCATACTCAGGGGTACGCAGGAAGCGAACCATACGCAGTTTCATAACCAAATGGTCAATCAATTCCTGCGCTTCAATTTCAGTCAGCTTACCTTCTTTCATGTCACGTTCGATGTACACGTCAAGGAAGGTAGATACACGACCGAAGGACATTGCCGCACCGTTTTGGGATTTAACCGCAGCTAAATAGCCGAAGTAGGTCCACTGTACTGCTTCACGGGCGTTAGTTGCCGGACCTGAGATATCACAGCCGTATTTGGCCGCCATTTCTTTGATTTGAGCCAGAGCACGATGCTGTTCAGCAATTTCTTCGCGCAACTGGATAGTCATTTCCAGGTCTTTGCCGTTTTCCAAATCATCTTGCAATGAATTGAACTGAGCCAGTTTGTCTTTCATCAGGAAGTCGATACCGTAAACGGCTACACGACGATAGTCACCGATGATACGGCCACGGCCATAGGCATCTGGCAAACCAGTCAGTACACCAGATTTACGGCAGTTCAAGATGTCTTTGGTATAAACGTCGAACACACCTTGGTTGTGTGTTTTACGGTAATCGGTGAAGACTTTTTTCAGTTGTGGGTCAAGTTCACGACCATAAACTTTGCAAGAGCCTTCTACCATTTTAATGCCACCGAATGGGATCAGTGCACGTTTCAATGGTTTTTCAGTCTGCAAGCCAACGATGGTTTCCAGATCTTTATTAATATAGCCAGCATCATGAGATGTGATGGTTGCAGCTACGTCGGTATCGAAATCAACTGGCGCATGGGTGCGGTTTTCCAGTTTGATGCCTTCCATAACCTGCGCCCACAGTTTGTCGGTCGCATCGGTAGGGCCGGCAAGGAAGGACTCATCGCCTTCATAAGGGGTATAGTTCTTCTGGATGAAGTCACGAACGTTTACACCGTTCTGCCAGTCACCCTTGGTAAAACCTTGCCATGCTTTGGCCAATTTTTCATTAAGTTCGGTCATAATGCATCTACCTTTTAATGTTAATTTCTTCGAAAACCAGACGTAGCGGCCACATATTAATGTTGCTGGTCACCGCGCAGATAAATTACCCAATAAGTCAACCCAACCAATAATCCGCCACCAATGATGTTACCGATGGTGACTGGGATCAGGTTATCAATAATAAAGTTACTTACGGTTAAGTGAGCAAATTGCTCAGGTGTTGATCCTATGGATTGCCAAAACTCAGGCGAAGCGAAATTTTTAATCACAATGCCCATAGGAATCATAAACATATTTGCGATGCTATGCTCAAAGCCGCTGGCAACAAACATCCCCACCGGTAAGATCATTGCGAACATTTTATCCATTATGGTACGGCCGGAGTAACTCATCCATACCGCCAGACAGACCATCAGGTTAGCTAAAATACCCAAACACACTGCTTCAATAAAAGTATGGTGCAATTTATGGTCGGCTGTTTGCAAAACATTCAGACCCCATTGACCATTCGCCACAGTATGTTGGCCTGCGAACCAAATAAGACACACAAAGAACAGTGCACCGAACAGATTCCCAATATAGACATTAACCCAGTTACATGCCAATTGACGCCATGTGATACGGCCGCTGGCTTTAGCGACAGTTGTGAGTACGGTCGATGTGAAGAGATCACCCCCACACACCACCACTAACATTAGCCCCAGGGAGAAACAAATACCACCAACCAATTTGGCAAAGCCGAAAGGCACGCCAGCAGTACCGGTAGTCGCTGTAATATAAAAAACAAACGCAATTGAAATAAACACACCAGCAGTAATCGCTAAATAAAAGGTTTTTAGCGGATGCTTGGTGGCTTTATAGACACCGGCATCTTCGGCTACTTTAGCCATTGCCGCAGGTAATAATGCATCGAAGGGGTTGTCAGCTTTCACACTAACTCTCTCTTAAGGGTTAATAAAGCACAACGAGATACTAGCAAAGCAGTATAGCGTGAAAATTGATATGGATCATATTGCGCGAGTTTAGTTAGCTGTGAAACACCATAAAATATAGGGGTAATGCTATTAACTTATTGAA
>NZ_JAZGQE010000180.1:0-8874 GCF_048593885.1 Yersinia sp. 1252 StPb PI
TTATTTTTTATACAGACAGTTGCGATGTTATTTGTCTCTGATGGATTTTATTATTTTAATAACAAATATTTACTGTGGTTTAAAGATTTTTGGGGCTGAAGTTATGTCTCAGCATCATGTGGGCTTAGTGTAAACAAGGCTTGCAGAAGAGTGTCCAGAAATGATACTGATTTATAACGTGGTCGGCTGGCGGGAGGCTGAACCATACGTTTTATCAACTATAGCCCCGTATTTAATGATTAAGTATTCTATTTGAAATGCTTGGTAACTTGCATTTTATAGGATGCTTTGAGGAATTTTTAGGGTATGAAAAGTGTAAAAATAGGTCTGGCCTGGCAAATACTCATTGCGCTGGTATTAGGTATTTTGGTTGGTGCGGTTCTGCATAATCAAATTGAATCCAGAGAGTGGTTAGTTAGTAATATTTTAAGTCCGGCAGGTGATATCTTCATCCGCTTAATTAAAATGATTGTTGTACCGATAGTTATTTCGACCTTGATCGTGGGTATTGCTGGTGTTGGTGATGCGAAGAAGCTTGGGCGAATTGGCCTGAAAACCATTATCTATTTCGAAGTTATCACTACCATCGCCATTATTGTTGGGATCACCTTGGCGAATGTGTTTCAACCGGGGCACGGCATTGATATGTCGGCATTGACGGTGGTCGATATCTCCCAGTATGAAAAGACCACTGAGCAAGTACAAAGTGGTAGCCACAGCCTGGTGAGCACTATATTGTCGCTCATTCCTGCCAACGTCTTCGCTTCCATGGCGAAAGGCGATATGTTGCCAATTATCTTCTTCTCAGTGTTGTTTGGTTTAGGGCTGTCTTCATTGCCAAAAGAAACCAAAGAGCCACTGTTGAATGTGTTTAAAGCAATTTCTGAAAGCATGTTCAAAGTCACTCATATGATTATGCGCTATGCGCCTATCGGGGTGTTTGGCTTGATCTCGGTGACGGTTGCCAATTTTGGTTTTGCCTCGCTTATTCCATTGGCCAAGCTGGTTATTTTGGTTTACGCCGCGATTCTATTTTTTGCACTGGTCGTGCTGGGCACCGTTGCCAGATTATGTAAATTACGGATCTGGACCTTGATTCGAATTTTGAAAGATGAGCTGATTTTAGCTTACTCTACCGCCAGTTCAGAAACTGTATTGCCGCGAATCATCGAGAAAATGGAAGCCTATGGCGCGCCAAAATCGATTACCAGCTTTGTGGTTCCGACGGGCTATTCCTTCAACTTAGATGGTTCTACCCTTTATCAGAGTATTGCCGCCATATTTATTGCCCAGTTATATGGTATCGAGCTGTCCATTGGGCAAGAGATCATTCTGGTCCTAACCTTAATGGTGACCTCTAAAGGGATTGCCGGTGTTCCGGGAGTCTCGTTTGTTGTCTTGTTAGCAACGCTAGGCAGTGTAGGTATTCCACTGGAAGGTTTGGCCTTTATCGCCGGTGTGGACCGTATTCTGGATATGGCACGTACTGCACTGAATGTGGTGGGGAATGCATTAGCAGTGCTGGTTATTGCTAAGTGGGAACATCAGTTTGACCATAAAAAAGCCAAGGCATATGAGAAAGCGTTATTTGCACCGAAACAGACGCCGGTTAGCCAAGGCTAATACTCTTTACCCTTGATGCTCCGGTGATGTTAGTCATTCGTATTGGCCCGAATAACTTACTCATATAAGTTCATTCGGGCTGATTCATTCGCTGCTTGGAGTTGAGCATTGATATTTGTAGGCCCCCTATTAGTGAGATACTGATAGGGGGTTTTTATTTGTGTCTATCATCAATAAAACACCAGTGACATTATTCATTTAGTCCTAAGCGGTATGACCAATGGATAAGCTCAGCGACTTTGTGCACATCCAGTTTTTTCATCATATTAAGGCGGTGGGTTTCTACAGTTTTTTGGCTGATGGAAAGGTGAGCTGCGATAATACGGTTACAGGCACCTTCGGTAATAAGTTTTAGGATCTGTCGCTCCCGTGGCGTTAGCACCGGTTGGCGGGCATCGCTACCTTGTGCCAGTTTATTAACCAGAGAACTATTGAGTGCAGGGTCAATATAACGTTTACCCGCCGCGACCGTTTGAATGGCTGCCAGCAGAATTTGCTGTGGGCTTTTTTTCAGAACATAACCTAGTGCGCCACTGCTTAACGTTTTGCTGGCGTGATGTTCCTCATGGCGGGCTGTTAATGCCAGAATCTTCATCGTCGGCCAGCGGCGAAGCAGTTGAATAATGACATCAAGGCCATCCATACCGGGCAATCCGAGATCTATAATCGCAATGTCTGGCTCTGTTTGGCGGCACAAATTGTATACATCCAGCCCATTATCAGCTTGGCCAACAATCTGATAACGTGGATAAGCTGCCAGCATATTTTTAATGCCATTAATGATTAGTTCATGATCGTCGACAATCAGTAATTTCGTATTCATAAAGTTATTCCCTTTACCTGACGATTGAAATGGTGTCGCGGGGCTCCCGCGGTTGAAACAGCAAATGGATTATCTCGTCGAGGTGATCGATATCTTGCTGTGTAATGAGTTCATGATTTTCGACTGCTATTTCCAGCTGAATTACAGCGTCTTGTAACTCAGTAAGGCCCGCTTGCCCGGCACAGCCTTTTAAGGTGTGAAGCTGATGCGATAACGTGGGGGTATGGGTGAGAGACTCTCTCCCCTGCTGCACTAATAGTTGCAATGAGTGTAATAGGTTAAGACGCAATGAGCTGTCAGCCAGATTCAATAGTGGCCTCGGTGTTGNTAACTGGGGGGTGAGTGTTACCCCGCGTTCGAGCTGGAATTGTGCCGTCAGATCCAGTACTTCTGCCAGTTGGCTGAAAGTCACCGGTTTAGAGAGATAATGATTCATCCCCGCCTGACTGGCCCTTATCTTTTCCTCAGGATTGGTATTGGCACTTAATGCCGTAATCATGCAGCGATTATCCTGGTTGTTCGCATCATCACGCCAATAGCGGGTTGTTGCCAGCCCATCCATACCTGGCATACGAATATCCATCAGCACCAGATCAAAACGCTGCGTTTGGCCGAGGCGTAGTGCGATTTCGCCACTCTCTGCCAGAGTCACTTGATGCCCCAATTGGCGCAGCATCATGCCGGTGATATCTCGATTGGTTTCAGCATCATCGACTAACAATATGGTCATATGCCAAGGTTGTAGTGGGAGAGCATGTGGTATCTCTTGCTGAGATGAGGCGGGCTGCTTCTCTCCGTTAAGATGCTTTTTAACGTTGCTATATAAGCGACCGGGTAGGTAGCACAGCTCTTTATCGTTAAAGGGGGTCTGCGACAGGTGTACTGATTGATTACCCTCTGGCGGGCAGGTTATCCCCCACGAAGATAATTGAGCATGTAATGGCTGTGGTGCACATATTTCACCTTTAAACGGTTTGAGCACTATTTTCCCACAAAATGGCAGACTTAATGAGAAGCGACTACCGTGGTCTGGTAGGCTAAAAAGTGTAATATTGCCCCCCATCATTCTTGCCAGATTATCTGCAATAGTTAGTCCCAACCCCGTTCCCTGCCCGTGCTCATGGGTCTGGACAAAAGGGTGGAATATCTCTTGTTGAAGCTGCAAATCAATACCACAGCCAGTATCTTCAACAGTGAAGCAGAGCTGCTGGCCCTTACGGACTACATTGAGCTTAATATGGCCACATTGCGTGAATTTAACGGCATTGCCCAATAAGTTAACCAGAATCTGCTTTAAGCGTTGTTGGTCCAACTCCAGTTCCAGCGGCACATCTGAACTGACGTAAGTAGAGAGGGTGATGGCTTTACTCAAGGCCTGGCTATGAATAGTTAACATGGCCTGATCCAATAAGGGCAATAAGGCGGTTTTCTCTTGAGACAAGGCCATTTGCCCCGACTCAATACGTGAAAAATCCAACAGGTTGTTAACTATCATCAGTAAAGAATGTGAGCACTGGCGAGCGGTCTCGGCCAACCGATATTGCTCGCAGGTCAGTGGGGTATTTTGTAATAACTCAACAGCACCTAGTGTGCCATTTAAAGGGGTACGAATTTCATGACTGATGGTGGTTAGATGGACACTCTTACGGCGATTAGCCTGTTCGGCCAGCTGTTTTGATTTTGCCAGTGCCAGAGTACGTTCCTTTACTTTCATTTCAAGGGTGTCGTACTGCTCATTCAAGGTGTCTAGCAAGTTGTTATAAGCACGAGCAATCTGCCCTAACTCATCCATGCGTTTCACTGGTAAACGCGGCTCCATCGCTTGTGGGCCGGTGGCACCAATTATATTGATGAAGTTCCATAGGGGAATAGCGAGGTAATATCGCAGTAATAAAGAGAGCACTAACGTAAGTAGCAGCAAAATAGCCAGTGCAAAGGGGAGTTGATGTAATGCGGGCTTGGCCGCTTCCCAGGCAAAACCGACGCGGGGATAAATAACTAACTGTTGCCAACCGGGGCCTTTTAACTGGGTTCTTAATACCAAATAATCAGGTGTTTGTTGCCAACCATCATGTAAATTTCGGTCTTTTAGCTGGCGAAGAATCTCATGTAACTGATGCGAAGGTATATTTTGCTGAGATATCGGTAACAACTCGCCACTCTTATCCAACCATAAATTAATATCTCTCTGTTCAACTGGCTGATTATCCGTCACCAACTCATTCAGTTTTAATGAGAATCCAGCTAATGAACCGGCGTGATCACATGCGGCAACAGAAACATGCCAGCCTCGTTGTGGGCTATAAGTCGGCATCCCCCAAAAAATATTGTCATGGGTAGGAAATATTGGCAGTAAAAGTAATTCTTTACGTCGCTGGTTCAAATAGTTATTTGATACCGCCTGTGGTCTGAATATGGTAATACCTTCTTTGTTTTTAATCGTGAAACTGTCGAGATAATAAGTTTGACCAGAAGTTCCATAAGCCTGAGCAATGCGAAGGTCATGTCTGGATTGGATGGCATTACACATTCCTGAACTAAAAGGAATATTGTCGCTCTGATCATCATCTGTACGTCTAATCGGCAATCGCCAGGTGGCTTGGTAACTTGTCTGGCGACTGATCAATGCGGTTGCGTCCCGTTCCGCGCCTTCAAATTGGTAATTACTTAAATCTGCGCGTAATGATGCCATGTGGGTTAATTCATTCACCAAACGTTGGCGGGTATCCTCATATGAGAAGAATGCCATGGCCGCAATTGAAATAAGCCATATGGCCATTAAGGTCATGCCCAGTAATAGTGTCAATCGAGTGACGAGTGATGATGAGTTTTCCATAAAGTCACCTGACTGTTTTTTTTTAGTACGCCACAGCCAAAATTTGATATCAAGAAATACACTGATTTCATTACTGCTCGTTATAGATTCATTTAGTTCTGTAAAAAGAGTAAATCAGGTTTTTACCTTATAACGAATATTTAATTACGGAGGATAATTAAATCGTACTGATGCAGGAGTTACCGCCGATGCTTGAAATGTTGAAGAGACAACCCTTAGTTAACGACATTGATCTATCAGATATTAATATTGTTCAATTCACGTTGAAAGGAATTCCTGCCAAAGCGATGGATTACCATCATTCTATTTGTATTGGTGTTTTTTTTATTGAGAGAAAAATGATATCCAATACTGTTATTCGATATATTGCACTTATGCTGGTGGCGCTGGAGAATACGCAAGATTTTGCTTTACAGTTTAACGATGGCAATTGGTGGTTATGGGGGCGATATACACTTGATAATAGCGAGAAGATCGCCGGTGAGAATCAAGAACTCTCGATGAAATTAGAACAAATTCATGCCGTTATTCAGCATTTAAGCGGCTTGGTCGCCACATTGAGTACCTCCCAGGCAAACGTCTTAACCAAACCGAAGAAGTATGTCAGCAAGGTTATCTCATGAAAGAACTTGCCAGTTTAATATTACTGTTTTCAGTGTCACTGGCCCATGGTCAAGCTATTCCCTGGCAAGGAGAGCCTTTCTTTATTTATAGCCGGGGTATGAGTGTATCTAACCTATTAAAAGATTTAGGGATGAATTATGGTATCCCGGTAGTCATTAGCCCGGAAATAAACGAACACTTTAGTGGGAAGATTCGCGACAAAACACCAGAAGCAATCCTGGCTGAATTAGCCGGTCTATACAATCTTACCTGGTACTATGATGGTGAAATACTCTATTTTTACAAAGCTCAAGCCATCCGCAGGGAATTTATATCGCCAGATGGATTATCAACGACAACTTTAATCAAGTATCTACAACATAGCGGAGTAGCCGCAGGAAAAAACTGTGCAATAAAGGCTATTTCTCGTCTGGATGCTATTGAGGTTACGGGTGTTCCTATCTGTATTGAACGGGTGACGACATTGAGCAACATGCTTTCGTCTCAAGCCCGTAAGCAAAACCAAAATAAAGAAACAGTGAAAGTCTTCCAGCTAAAATATGCCTCTGCGGCTGACTCTAATTATCAGTATCGTGATCAGCAAGTTAAATTACCGGGCTTAGTCAGCGTATTGCGCGAGATGAGTCAGGGCAATAGTCTGCCGTTAGTTGCAGGAAAAGAACAAGATGAGGCGCATACCAGCATGCCTCTTTTCTCGGCTGATCCTCGGCAAAACGCAATTATTATCCGTGATCGCCAGGTCAATATGCCGGTCTATCGTAGTTTGATCGCTCAGTTGGATCAGCGGCCAGTTCAAATAGAAATATCAGTGACCATTATTGATGTTGATGCCGGAGATATTAGCCAGCTTGGTATCGATTGGTCTGCATCCACTTCCATTGGTGGCGCGGGTATCTCGTTTAATAGTAATTCGGGGAAAAATAGTGCTGATGGTTTCTCCACTGTAATTGGTGATACTGGGAACTTTATGGTTCGCTTGAATGCGTTACAAAAGAATTCACGTGCCAGAGTCTTATCACGCCCTTCGGTGGTCACCCTAAATAATATTCAGGCGGTACTGGATAAAAACGTAACGTTTTATACCAAGTTGCAAGGCGATAAAGTGGCAAAACTTGAATCGATCACCTCTGGGTCATTATTGCGAGTGACACCGAGAATGATTGATACCGATGGTGTAAAAGAAGTTTTGCTTAATCTTAACATTCAGGATGGGCAACAGCAGGCGCCGATAAGCAGTAGTGAACCGTTGCCGGAAATACAAAATTCAGATATCTCAACACAAGCCACGTTGCGTGTTGGGCAAAGTCTGTTATTGGGTGGCTTCATCCAGGATAAACAAATTGAGTCGCAAAATAAAATACCGCTACTGGGCGATATTCCATTATTAGGTGGGTTATTTCGCAGCACTGATAAGCAATCTCACAGTGTTGTCAGGTTATTTCTGATCAAAGCTGTACCGGTTAATACAGGGGAATAGCATGGCAGTACGGTTTAAACTCCGCCTGTTAAATGGTGAACTTAATGGGCGTGAGCTGATGTTACCTGAGGGGGAGTTTACACTAGGGGGTCAGCAGTGCGACGTATTATTACCCTTACCTCAGGGGCAAATATTGACCTTGAGAATAAGTGATGAGCACATAACTTTGCAGACATCTGGGGATGTCTGGGTTAAGGGGGAGCGGCATGATTTACAACAGAAACTCCCACTCGGACAGGCGATTGAAACCGGGGGATTAATCTTGGTTGTTGGCGAGGTGGGCGATATTTTAAGTGATATTCATTATATCCCTCGCGCTCGGCCACGCTTATTACTCTGCTTATCTGTACTGGTATTTATCCTATTGTTACTGCTATCGGTAGTTATATTCTGGTTTATACAGCAGCCAAAAGCGCTACTAGCTTATCTTCCTCCTGATATTCCAACACAACTCTCAGAGCAGTTAAAGCAACCCGCTTTACAGGGGATAAAAGAAAACTGGTTATTAGATGGCAGTGTTGTTTTGAGTGGTCACTGTAGCTCATCACCCGCAGTGATTAAGTTGCAGAATTTCCTGGTTCTTAACCGTATTGTCTTTCGTAATCAATTAGTCTGTGATGACCATCTGCTCAGTAGCGTCAAGGATGTATTACACCAGTATGGCTATCAGGATATAGAGGTCGACACGGGGAAATATCCAGGGCATATCACAATCCATGGTGCTATTGAAATGGGGGGGCAATGGTTAAAAGTTCAGGAAACACTGGCGACAGTGGCGGGGTTAAAGGGCTGGGTGGTTATTAATAGCCATGATGGGAAAATTGCACAATTAGTTGAGCGCTTAAGGGAACTGGGGTTATTAGGTTATCTCAGCATGGCGCCAAGTAATAAGGAAATCATTATCAGCGGTATATTGTCGCTCAGCCAACAACAACAACTGATGGAGATGTTGACAGCATTGGCCCGGCAACAACCGGACTTTCTGGCGGTGAGGTATCAGAATATCCCCACGTCAGATCAAACCGCTCAGCTTCTTCCTGCTGCAATAGTCAGCTATGGCGGAAATAAACTTTCAGGATTCGTGCAATTAGCTAATGGATTACGCTTACAGCAAGGGACGGTACTGGCGAATGGCTATAAAGTTATTTTTATTGGGGAGCAAGGTATATCATTACTAAAATCTAACAATTTAATCCATATACCCATGAATTTTTAAGGATTAGGGGATGAATGAATGTCGCACATTACTGAACTGGAAGACGCTATTAAATATGACGCAAAAAAAATCCAACAGAAGAGGACGTTGCTGGCAAATGGGAAGTTATTAATTTCCCAACAATTGTCTCTACAGCAAACACCTGATAATTATAAAGCGCTTAACAATATGATGCTGGCCCTAAGTAGTGCGGAGAAAATAATAGCAACGCTGTCAACGCGCTATGGAAATTAAAAAATCACCATGCCATTTTATGAAAAATATGGAATTAATAT
>NZ_JAZGQE010000181.1:0-8795 GCF_048593885.1 Yersinia sp. 1252 StPb PI
AGAATTGATGGGGTTGAAAAAATAGATGTCGCCATTGATAAAGTAATTATTATAAAACTAAATACTAATATAAGTATTATTGCGACGATAGTGGCTCTGGAGTTATTTTTTCTAAACTCATGGCGGCTCAGTATTTTTCCTTCATCAATCATAATATTCTCCATATGGCCGCCAAGAGGATATTTCACTTGGTTGTTATAAAATCACATGAATACTTTAAATTATTATCCAACAGGGTAAATGAGCATTTTCCGAAAATGAATTAATCATCAGTTCGACAAAATAGAAATATGTGCACCACTAAATTAGGCGTGTAGGGTATCTATCGTGCTGATTATAATCAGTTAAATAATACACACTAGCGAGCTTTATAAGCTATAGGCACAATAAAGTTATTGGTATTAAACTATTTTTACCGGGATATCAGCACGGAACAGCGCTAAGAGTATGTACTATCAATAGCGATGTAAGGTAAGGCGTTGATACATTTTAACAGGATAAATCAGCTAACAAGCTAAGTGTGATGCCTTTCACGAGGCAGACTTACAGTGTAAGATGCGTGCATATTTATGTGGGTAGTTTTGGGTTTGAGTCCATCGCTGTGTCCACCAATAATTAATTAAAGACAACGACTAGAGAAAAATTCATATAAATGAAGCACATAAGAAACTTTTCTATTATTGCCCATATTGACCACGGTAAGTCGACGCTGTCGGACCGTATTATTCAGATTTGTGGCGGATTATCTGAGCGTGAAATGGCCGCTCAAGTACTGGATTCTATGGATCTGGAGCGTGAGCGTGGTATTACCATCAAGGCACAGAGCGTGACGCTTGATTACCATGCTAAAGATGGTCAAACCTATCAGCTCAACTTTATCGATACCCCTGGTCACGTTGACTTCTCTTATGAAGTTTCCCGCTCCTTAGCGGCTTGTGAAGGGGCATTGCTGGTTGTTGACGCCGGGCAAGGCGTTGAAGCACAAACGCTGGCGAACTGCTACACCGCGATGGAAATGAATCTGGAAGTGGTTCCTGTTTTAAATAAAATCGACCTGCCGGCTGCTGACCCTGAGCGTGTTGCGGAAGAAATTGAAGACATCGTGGGCATTGATGCGACTGATGCGGTACGTTGCTCAGCGAAAACTGGTGTAGGTGTACCCGATATCCTTGAGCGTTTGGTGCGTGATATTCCGCCGCCAGAGGGTGATCCTGATGGTCCATTACAAGCGCTAATTATCGATTCCTGGTTTGATAATTATCTGGGTGTTGTATCGTTAATTCGTATTAAAAATGGCTCATTGCGTAAAGGCGATAAGGTTAAAGTAATGAGTACCGGGCAGAGTTATAATGCTGAGCGCCTCGGTATTTTTACACCAAAACGTATAGATCGCGATATGTTGAACTGCGGTGAGGTTGGCTGGTTGGTGTGTGCGATAAAAGACATTTTAGGCGCACCGGTCGGCGATACATTGACTCTGACCCGTAACCCGGCGGAGAAGTCATTACCTGGCTTTAAGAAAGTAAAACCACAGGTTTATGCCGGTCTGTTCCCTATTAGTTCAGACGATTATGAAGCTTTCCGTGATGCTCTGGGCAAGTTGAGTCTTAATGACGCCTCTTTGTTCTACGAACCAGAAAGCTCCACCGCATTGGGCTTTGGTTTCCGCTGTGGCTTCCTCGGCTTACTGCATATGGAGATCATTCAGGAGCGTCTGGAGCGTGAGTACGATCTGGAATTGATCACCACCGCACCGACGGTCGTATATGAAGTGATCACCACCAGTCAGGAAACCGTTTACGTTGATAGCCCATCTAAGCTGCCGGCGTTGAACAACATCGAAGAGCTACGCGAGCCAATTGCTGAGTGTCATATGCTGTTGCCGCAGGAATACCTGGGTAACGTCATCACGTTGTGTATTGAAAAACGTGGTATGCAGACCAACATGGTTTACCACGGTAACCAAGTGGCGCTGACGTATGAAATTCCGATGGCTGAAGTGGTGCTCGATTTCTTCGATCGCCTGAAGTCGACATCCCGTGGCTACGCCTCGCTGGATTACAATTTCAAACGTTTCCAGACCTCTGACATGGTGCGTGTTGATGTGTTAATCAACAACGAGCGTGTAGATGCGCTGGCGCTTATTACCCATCGTGATAATGCGCAATACCGTGGCCGTGATCTGGTTGAGAAAATGAAAGAATTGATCCCGCGCCAGCAATTTGATATTGCAATTCAGGCTGCTATCGGTAACCACATCATTGCCCGTTCTACTGTGAAACAGTTACGTAAAAACGTACTGGCGAAGTGTTATGGCGGTGACGTTAGCCGTAAGAAGAAACTTTTGCAGAAACAGAAAGACGGTAAAAAACGTATGAAACAGGTCGGTAACGTTGAATTACCGCAAGAGGCTTTCCTGGCTATTCTGCACGTTGGAAAAGACAGCAAATAAGGAGTTTTGATGGCTAACATGTTTGCCTTGATTTTAGCGATAGCAACACTGCTGACAGGGATTATCTGGTGCTTCGAGCGGTTTAAATGGGGACCGGCTCGCCAGGCAAAAATTGCGGCAGTTAATGCGCAAACTGCGGCGATCAAGGCACAAACGGGTTGTGCTGTAGATAATAAGACTTTAGCACAGGCGGCAAGGCAGCCTGGCTGGATAGAGACTTGTGCTTCAGTCTTCCCGGTGTTAGCTCTGGTATTTATCGTTCGTTCGTTTATTTACGAACCGTTCCAGATCCCTTCTGGTTCGATGATGCCAACGCTATTGATCGGTGACTTCATTCTGGTTGAGAAGTTTGCTTATGGTATTAAAGATCCCATCACGCAAACTACGCTGATCCCTACGGGACATCCAAAACGTGGTGATATCGCGGTATTTAAATATCCGCTCGATCCGCGTTTGGACTATATCAAGCGTGTAGTGGGCTTACCGGGTGACCGCGTTAGCTATAATCCAATCAGCAAGGAAGTGACGGTGCAGCCTGCATGTAATACCGGTACTTCTTGTGATAGTGCGTTGCCAATTACTTACAGTGCATCTGAGCCAAGCGATTTTGTGCAGACATTCCGCTATAGCGGCAATGGCGAGGCTTCTGCTGGCTTCTTCCAAATCCCGACAAATCAGGCAGTGCCTGATGGTGGGGTACGTTTGCGTGAGCGCACCGAAACTCTTGGGCCGGTGGCACACCATATTCTGACCGTCCCTGGGCGTCAGGAGCAGATAGGCGCTTATTATCAACAACCTAACCAGCCTTTAGGGGTTTGGGTGGTGCCGGAAGGTCACTATTTTATGATGGGCGACAACCGGGATAACAGTGCAGATAGCCGCTTCTGGGGGTTTGTGCCGGAACGTAATCTAGTTGGCAAGGCCACTGCTATTTGGATGAGTTTTGAAAAGCAAGAAGGTGAATGGCCAACGGGTGTTCGTTTAAGTCGAATTGGTGGAATCCATTAGTATCGGCTATACCCAGATGGTGGAGTTGCAGCCAGGTAGCAAACGAGCACATCCCGATGAACCGACAAAAGTCAGTAATTCGGGTGACAAATCTGCTGGAAGTAGATTTGAACGCCGCTAGCACTGCTGCAACTTCAAGTAAGCAGGGTATTTAAACGCAGCATTATATTTCCACTCGTTGTAGAATAACCCTTCGAGCGATAAAAGTTGGCTTCTTTATGGGAGCCACTGCAAACGAAACAGTTTTGTCCTGCAATATTGGCGGATCAGACCTGTTCCGTATGCTGTAGTTTTTGACGCATTCTTGATCTATTGGTAACTCATGAACCCCATCGTAATAAACAGGCTACAGCGGAAGCTGGGCTACACTTTTCAACAGCAGGAGCTCTTGCTGCAAGCACTGACTCATCGTAGCGCCAGTAGCAAACACAATGAGCGTTTGGAGTTCCTGGGTGACTCTATATTAAGTTTCGTTGTTGCCAATGAGCTGTATCGTCGCTTTCCCCGTGTCGATGAAGGGGACATGAGTCGGATGCGTGCCACATTGGTTAGAGGAAATACACTCGCTGAAATGGCCCGTGAATTTGACCTCGGTGAATGTTTACGCCTTGGGCCGGGTGAATTGAAAAGTGGTGGTTTCCGTCGCGAATCAATTTTGGCGGATACAGTAGAAGCCTTAATTGGCGGTATATTCTTAGATAGCGATATTCATATGATTGAACGGCTGATTCTCGACTGGTATCGCAGTCGGTTGGAAGAAATCAGCCCTGGTGATAAGCAGAAAGACCCGAAAACGCGCTTGCAAGAATATTTGCAAGGCCGTCATCTGCCATTGCCCTCTTATCTGGTTGTGCAGGTTCGCGGAGAAGCACATGACCAGGAATTTACTATCCACTGCCAGGTGAGTGGCTTGAATGAACCGGTAATAGGTACCGGCTCAAGTCGCCGTAAAGCTGAGCAGGCGGCAGCGGAACAAGCGCTGAAACAGTTGGAGCTTGAATGAGCGAAGTAGAAAAAACGTATTGTGGTTTTATTGCAATTGTAGGTCGCCCGAATGTGGGTAAATCTACTTTGCTAAATGAACTGTTGGGGCAAAAAGTCTCCATCACTTCACGTAAACCACAAACCACACGCCACCGTATTATGGGGATCCATACTGAAGGGCCTTATCAGGCCATTTATGTTGATACCCCGGGGCTGCATATTGAAGAAAAACGCGCGATTAACCGCTTAATGAATCGCGCGGCAAGCAGCTCTCTCGGTGATGTGGAATTAGTGATTTTTGTAGTCGAAGGCACCAATTGGACTGCCGACGATGAAATGGTCGTTAATAAGCTGCGCAGTTTACAATGCCCGGTATTATTGGCGATCAACAAAGTTGATAACGTAACAGACAAAACCAAGCTGTTGCCCCATATTCAGTTCTTAAGTAAGCAGATGAATTTCCTGGACGTCGTCCCAATCTCTGCCGAGAAAGGGATGAACGTGGATACCATCGCTGGCATCGTGCGCAAGCTTATGCCGGAAGCGGGTCATCATTTCCCGGAAGATTATATCACTGACCGCTCTCAGCGTTTTATGGCGTCAGAAATCATTCGCGAAAAGTTGATGCGCTTCTTGGGTGAGGAATTACCTTACTCAGTAACAGTTGAAATTGAACAGTTTGTCCCAAATGAGCGCGGTGGTTATAACATCCATGGGCTGATTTTGGTTGAACGCGAAGGCCAGAAGAAAATGGTCATCGGTAATAAAGGCTCGAAAATCAAGACCATTGGTATTGAAGCCCGTCAGGACATGGAACAAATGTTCGAAGCAAAAGTGCATCTTGAGCTGTGGGTGAAAGTGAAATCAGGCTGGGCAGATGACGAACGTGCATTGCGCAGCTTAGGCTATACCGACGATCTGAAGTAAGACTCGCCAATGGACGGTTGGCAACGCGCATTTGTCCTGCATGGGCGACCCTATAGTGAAACCAGTTTGATGCTGGATTTATTTACTGAAGGGGAAGGCCGCATGCGGGTGCTGGCCAAAGGTGCGCGGGGTCGCCGCTCCAATCTAAAAGGCTGCTTGCAGCCTTTTACGCCATTATTGGTTCGCTGGACCGGGCGTGGTGAAGTTAAAACCTTACGCAGTGCTGAGCCAGTATCACTGGCTCTTCCATTGACTGGCTCTATGTTGTATAGCGGTTTATATGTCAATGAGCTGCTTTCCCGCGTGTTAGAACATCAAACCAATTACTCTGCTTTATTCTTCGATTATCTGCATTGCTTACAGGCTTTGGCAGGCAGTGATGGATCGCCCGAATATGCCCTGCGCCAGTTTGAATTGGCGATATTGGCTCATCTTGGCTATGGTGTGGATTTTCTCCACTGTGCGGGGAGTGGTCAGCCGGTGTCAGAGACCATGACCTACCGCTATCGGGAAGAAAAAGGATTTATCGCCAGCTTGGTGGTTGATCACTATAGCTTTACTGGCCGCCAATTATCGGCTTTGGCTAACCGTGAATTTCCTGATGCCGATACTTTACGTGCAGCCAAGCGCTTCACCCGCATCGCCCTCAAACCCTATTTGGGGGGTAAACCGTTAAAAAGTCGCGAACTGTTTCGTCAGTTTGTGATTAAGCCACCAGCGGATCCAGTGCCGTAGTAGCAATACCTTCATGTTTTAAACTGCCCATCATCAACTTTCCCGTACAGTAACCTATCCGCTGACAGTCTAGTCGGTGTAAACTGCAAGGCACTTATGCGTTTAAGGGCCGGTTTTTGCGTGCTCATTGACCTATTAAAGATGCATCCATATCTGGAGGGCTGTCATGGCTGATTTGTTGTTGGGCGTCAATATCGATCACATTGCGACATTACGAAATGCACGTGGGACCATTTACCCCGACCCTGTTCAGGCCGCGTTTATTGCCGAGCAAGCGGGTGCCGACGGTATTACCGTGCATTTACGTGAAGATCGCCGCCATATCACTGATCGAGATGTACGCATCTTGCGCCAAACTATCCAGACCCGCATGAATCTGGAGATGGCGGTTACCGATGAAATGGTTGATATTGCTTGTGAGTTACAACCGCACTTTTGCTGTCTGGTGCCGGAAAAACGCCAAGAAGTTACCACCGAAGGCGGGCTAGATGTTGCCGGTCAACTCGATAAAATGACCATTGCGGTGAGCCGATTATCTGAGGCCGGTATTCTGGTGTCACTGTTTATCGATCCCGATATGCGCCAGATTGATGCAGCCGTTACCGTGGGTGCCCCTTATATTGAAATCCACACCGGTGCGTACGCAGATGCCACCACCGATTTGGTGCGTCAAGCTGAATTAGTGCGTATCACCAAAGCTGCGACCTATGCCGCAGGCAAAGGGTTGAAAGTGAATGCCGGTCATGGCCTGACCTATCACAATGTGCAACCGATCGCAGCCTTACCAGAGATTCATGAGCTGAATATCGGCCATGCAATTATTGGTCAGGCCGTAATGACGGGCCTTGCAGCTGCCGTTACTGAGATGAAAGTATTAATGCGGGAAGCGCGTCGTTAATGGCGATTTTGGGTTTAGGCACTGATATTGTTGAAATTTCAAGGATTGAAGCGGTGGTGGAGCGCAGTGGCGAAAAACTGGCGCGGCGTATCCTTAGCCCATCGGAATGGCAGCACTATCAGCAGCATCAGCAGCCAATTCGTTTTCTGGCAAAACGCTTTGCCGTTAAAGAGGCCGCGGCCAAGGCATTTGGTACTGGTATTCGTAATGGCTTGGCATTTAATCAGTTTGAAGTTGTTAACGATGCACTGGGTAAGCCGACGCTGCGTTTACATCAGCGCGCGGCAGAATTGGCCGCTGAGCTGGGTGTCAAATCCTTACATGTAACGTTGGCCGATGAACGGCGTTATGCCTGCGCGACCGTAATTATTGAAAGCTAGGCCCGTTTTAGCCGCGAATAGTGGTGAAAGAGAGCAGGGGCGTGCATGCGAATGCCGCCCTTTTTGTTATGCGCGAGTATATTGTTGGTATTAAAAACGAGTCTTGCTGCGGGGATTACAAACGTTCGGCGTGATGCAGTTGGACAAACTTATCCCACAATTGTTCGTTACTCTCAACCCAGGCAGGATCGATAGCAATCGTATTATCGATAGGACAGACCAACTGGCAGGTTGGTGTTTCGTAATGACCGACACATTCCGTACAGCGCATCGGATCAATCTGATAGATCTCTGCACCCATGGAAATTGCCTCATTAGGGCATTCCGGCTCGCACATGTCGCAATTAATACATTTACGAGTGATCAACAGGGCCATGCTTTCTCTTACCTTAGGTCGGGTATTCTCAACTGCGGGGGATTATACCCCTCTGCTATCCTTAGACCAGTTTTTTTACCAGTGCCGCACTGTGCTTAATATGATCCTGCGCGCTTTCCAAGTCTTGTTGGATCATCGCCATAAATAATAGATCAGTCAGAGCATATTGCGCGGTACTTGAGGAGATCGCGGCACTGCGAATCGCGGGTTCTTCCGAAATGGTATATAAGCAATGATCGGCACGTTGCTGCAAACTGTTGGGGGAAAAACTGGTCAATGCCAGCACTTTGGCACCACAACGCTGTGCCTCTTCAGCCGCCAGATTTATCTCACGGCGTTCGCCGCTAAATGAGATAGCCAGCAGTAAATCCCGTGCATCCAATGCTTGTACTGCGGCCAGTTGTGCATGCATATCGGTTTCGGAGACCGCCATAATGCCTATTTTCAGTAACTTATAAGCCAGATCTTTTGCCACCAGCCCCGAAGCACCAATACCGGTTAGAATAATCCGTCGTGCCGACAATAACATCTCTAATGCTTGCGTAAGTCGTTCTTCACTATTGATATCCAAGGTGGCCCGTAGTGCTGCGGCTTTCTCGCTCAGGAGTTTTTCCCCAACGATTTTTAAACTGTCAGTGCTCAAGATCTGATTATGCAGTGTCACTGCCTGTGCCGGGGCCGCGACAATTTCACTCAGGGCCAGTTTTAGCGCCGGGAAGCCTTTATAGCCTAATTTTTGGGCAAACTTAACCACTGCAGATTGGCTAACCCCGGTTTGCAGCGCCAACTTTTGCGAACTAAGATGACGTGCCTGCTCAGGATTAGTGAGCAGAAAATCGGCTAACTTACGGTCATTTTGTGCCAGCGTTGGATAAAGCTGACGAATGCGAAGAAGACTACTCATAAATCAGTTCCTGAATGCGGGAGAGCTTAATAATACCCGGAAAGACTCAAGATAAAGGGCAAGTGATGGAGCATAGCACCCTTTTTTGCTGATCATTCGATGAATGGCGCAAGAAAATAGTCGCTTTATAG
>NZ_JAZGQE010000182.1:0-8730 GCF_048593885.1 Yersinia sp. 1252 StPb PI
CTCATATCAGTAGTTTAGCCTTTTTTTGCGTACCGTATCGCAATTTTTAATTTTGATACTTCCCTTGCAGCGAAATTTCTCGCGAGCGTTCGCAAATCAATTCTTTTTCGCTGTACTCAAAAAAGACCTAGGGCACACTGCTGCGGCTACCTCGTATCTCAGCCCGGTCGATTAATAAAAGTCCCGGTAGCCCTAAGGACACATCACGGCAAAGGAAAGCACCATGTCACTGGCAACCATTCATACCCGCGCCACATTAGGCATTCAGGCCCCACCGGTTACAGTAGAAGTTCATATCAGCAATGGGCTCCCCGGATTGATTTTGGTCGGATTACCGGAAACCACCGTAAAAGAGGCTCGAGATAGGGTTCGGAGCGCATTAATCAACAGTGGATTCACCTTTCCGGCGAAACGTATCACCGTTAGTTTGGCACCGGCAGACTTGCCGAAAGAGGGTGGCCGCTATGATCTCCCTATCGCTTTAGCAATACTGGCAGCGTCAGAGCAGATTCCTGCGGATAAATTAACCCACTATGAGTTCTTGGGTGAGTTAGCCCTATCAGGGGCGCTAAGGCGGGTTAGCGGCGCAATTCCGGCAGCACTCGCCAGTAGCCAAGTTCAGCGGCAATTAATTCTTCCGGTCGCGAATAATCTTGAGATAGGTCTTATTCCACAAGGCAACAGCCGGGTTGCCGATCACTTGTTAGCCGTGTGCGGTTTTTTACAGGGTGAAAATACCCTTGATCAGGGCCAGCTAGTTGAATCTGCACCAGAGTGGGATAGCAGCCTCGACCTGCAAGATATCATCGGGCAGTCACAGGCTAAGCGAGCCTTAGAAATTACTGCGGCGGGGGGCCATAACCTGCTATTACTCGGGCCACCAGGAACGGGCAAAACGATGCTGGCAAATCGGTTAACTGGATTATTGCCGCCGCTGACGGATCAAGAGGCATTAGAGGCCGCGGCCATTAACGGTCTACTGCACAGTAACGCGCTACCCGCCCAATGGCGCTGCCGGGCTTTTCGCGCCCCCCACCATAGCGCCTCAATGGCGGCACTGATTGGCGGTGGTTCTATTCCACGCCCCGGTGAAATCTCATTGGCGCACAATGGTGTACTCTTCCTGGATGAATTACCCGAATTTGAACGTCGGGTGCTGGATTCACTGCGCGAGCCACTGGAATCAGGCGAAATTATCATTTCTCGTGCAGCGGCTAAAGTGTGCTTTCCTGCCAAAGTGCAACTGATTGCCGCAATGAACCCCAGCCCCAGTGGCCATTATCAGGGTGTCCATAACCGTACACCGCCACAACAGATTCTGCGTTATCTGGCAAAATTGTCGGGGCCGTTTCTGGACAGGTTTGATTTGTCGATAGAGGTGCCATTGCTGCCATCAGGTATGCTGGGGGCTCAGAAACATCAAGGGGAAAGCAGTGAAACGGTTAGGCTACGAGTATTGCAGGCAAGGCAGAGGCAATTGGATCGAGCAGGGAAGATAAATTCGCAGCTTAATAGCCAAGAAATTGCCGAATATTGCTCCCTCGCTCCTGAGAATGCGGCCTTTCTGGAGCAAGTCCTGCTGACGCTGGGTTTGTCGGTACGCGCCTGGCACCATATTTTAAAAGTAGCGCGGAGCATTGCCGATCTCGCTCAGGAGAATTACATCCAAAGAAATCATCTTTCTGAAGCACTGAGCTATCGTTGTATGGACCGGCTGCTGTTGCAGTTACACAAGAGCCTGATGTAAATAGGGGAGAAAAACCCCCTATTATCAAACACCTATCTGATATCCAACGTCATTGGAATCGCAGGTAGGCAGCAAGCAAACGCATCCCGATGAACTTACTCAAGTAAGTGATTCGGGTAAGAGTGCGCCGCTAACACCCCTGCGATTTCTAGGACGAAGGATAAGAGGGGATTAATCGTCGCTATCGGTATAATCTTCCACCGCATCCATCTGCGGCTTGCCGCCTGATAGAGTATGGAAGCGTTTAGGACGACGAGTTCGGGTCACATATTTGGACCAGACTTTCTCCTCGGCACTGACGGGCTCACGTTCGCCGCGACAAACAGCAACAAACAACTGTTCTTCTTCCGTTACAGGCTGGCGTTTTCCGAGATCGAGTTCGTTGAAGGCGTAGCCATGGCGCTCTAGTAATTGCGCCTCTTTAATGGTGAAATCGCCGTGGCGCGAGAACCCGCGAGGATAATGCTTATTATCAAAAAAACGATTGGTCGTGATGAAGCTATCCGCCATCTGACACGCTCCTAATTCTCTCATGGTCGTGCTGTTTATGGCGCGGAGTATTAGATAGGCTTGACAGCGTGTAAAACAAAACATTTAAATCTTAACGACAAAAAAAATTGGAGATGGGTTTGGATACCGAATTACTGAAAACCTTTTTGGAGGTCAGTAGGACTCGCCACTTTGGTCGCGCTGCTGAATCTTTGTACTTAACACAGTCGGCGGTAAGTTTTCGTATCCGTCAGTTGGAAAATCAATTAGGTGCAAATTTATTCACTCGTCATCGCAATAATATTCGTCTGACACCTGCGGGAGAACGTTTGGTGCCTTACGCAGAAACACTAATGAGTACCTGGCAACTAGCCAAAAAAGAGGTTGCTCACTCACTACAGCATACCGAGTTGTCCATTGGTGCAACCGCCTCACTGTGGGAGGCATACCTCACTCCGTGGTTGCAACAATTATATAAACAACGAGAGGCATTGCGCCTTGAGGCGCGGATTGCACTGCGGCACTCGCTGGTGAAACAGTTGCACGAACGGCAACTGGATTTATTGATAACGACCGAACCACCTAAAATGGATGAACTGGCAAGCCAACTGTTAGGGCATTTTTCGCTGCGACTATTTTCTTTTGAGCCGATTGATTTATCGAAAGAAACTGAGCCAGACGCCGAGCATAAAAATGCAAATGAAGCACCTTATATCAAGCTTGAGTGGGGAGCTGATTTTCATCAGCAAGAGAATAGATTGCTGGAGAGCGAGCAAATGGCGGTATTAACGACCACATCGGCACATTTGACCCGGCAGCTATTAGAAACCACCGGTGGCTGTGCTTTCCTGCCCGAACACTGGCAAAAAGAATACCCTCAATTAGCCATGAACGCTGATATGCCAGCTATTGTGCGGCCACTGTATGCTGTTTGGTTGCAAAACAGTGACCAGCAAACATTGATTCGACAACTATTAAAAACACCGATGAATAACGCAGCTCAGAGCGCTATACGGGATTAAGTGGCGGCGACTGAGGGCGAGCACGCCGGTTCAGATAAAAAGCACTCATCGCCTTCTGAATCGCAATAAAGCTAAATAATAATATTCCGATGACAATTTTGGTCCACCATGAGCTAAGTGTGCCATCGAATGTGATGTAGCTCTGAATCAACCCCTGAATCAAGACACCAAACAGCGTGCCGAAAACTGTCCCGATACCACCGGTAAGTAATGTGCCACCGATAACGACTGCGGCAATGGCATCGAGCTCAACACCACTGGCTGCTAATGCATAGCCAGCAGAGGTATAGAGTGAGAAAACGATTCCCGATAGCGCGGCTAACGTGCTCGATAACATATAAATTTTAATTGTCGTTTGCCTGACAGGAACACCCATCAGTCCGGCAGAAACGCTATTACCCCCGATGGCATAAACATTATGGCCAAAGCGGGTTCGATGAGCCAACAGAATGCCAAATGCCACAACCATTAGCATGATGAAGGCTAATAATGTGAATCGCCCACCACCAGGAACTTTCCAGGCATAGTTCGCCAGCGTGGCATAAAGTGGGTGATCAATCGGTATCGACTCTTCAGAGACGATAAAACTCATACCACGAACGAAGAACATCCCAGCCAGAGTAATAATAAACGCAGGGAGTTTCAGAGAATCAATAATCCACCCCATCAATGCACCAAACATCGCCCCCATAACTAAGACAATGGCAAAAGCATACATTGGGTGAATACCATAAGTTCCGATTAACTTAGCCAATAACACGCCGGTAAATGCAATTACCGACCCAACCGATAAATCGATGCCGCCCGATAGAATAACGAAAGTCATCCCTACGGCGACAATGCCCAGAAAAGCATTATCAGTCAGTAAATCACACCACACTCGGGTGGAGGAGAAACTGGGGAACTGACTGAGACAAAAAGCGTATCCCAGAATAAAAACGGCGATAGTAATCAGCAAAGGAATATTGCGCTTTAACATTATTTTCGCCTCGTGAAGATATGGCTAAATGAGATCATCGGTGACTGCACAATCAAGACGGCTAATACCACAATAGCTTTAAGGACCAGGTTAAACTCTGGCTGATAGCCTGAAAGTAAGATCCCTGTATTCATCCCTTGAATAATCAAAGCACCAATAACCGAAAGCAAAAGATTAAATCGCCCTCCCATTAAAGATGCACCACCAATGACTACCGCCAGAATTGCATCCAGCTCCAGCCATAAACCAGCATTGTTAGCATCGGCACCACGAATATCTGCCGTCACAATAATGCCAGCGACCGCTGCACAGATACCACAAATCACATACACGGCAATCAGTACCAAGCGAGTACTCACTCCCGCATTACGTGCTGATCGTAAGTTGATACCAACAGACTCAATGAATAGACCCAGTGCTGTTTTTCGGGTCAATAACCACACTATAATCAACATACTAAATGCGATGACTACTGACATCGGCAAATACATCAGCGTACTGCTACCCAACTTCGCCAAGCCACCCGTATCAAATGTAACAATCTGCCCCTCAGTAATCAGCTGGGCTATCCCCCGTCCTGCCACCATTAACATTAAGGTGGCCACAATCGGTTGGATTTGTAATACCGCCACTAAGAAACCGTTCCATAAACCACATAACGCGCCAACCGCAAGGGCGGCGACTAATACCATTGGCAAAGGATATCCAGCACTGGTCAGTGTGGCCGCAGTTGCACCGGCTATTGCCATTACCGCACCAACCGACAAATCAATGCCGCCAGTAGCAATGACCAGTGTCATACCTAATGCCAGTAAAGCAACGGGAGCACCGCGATTTAGAATATCGATGACACTGCCAAACAACCGTCCATCCTGAATATGGATCGAGAAAAAGTTCGGGGCGACTAAACTATCAATCAATAAAATGACCGCCAGAGCACCAAATTGAGTGGCACCTTTCGGCAAGACCCATTTAACTTTGCGCGGTCGTTGCGGCATTGACAGGCTCCTATTAACCATGAAGTAACTCCTTATTGCACCGCGATCGCCTGCATGATGGCAGGAACGGAAATCTCATCGTGACCGAGTTGTGCAATATGTCGACGGTCACGCAGAACAATGACGCGATCGGCATAACCTGCCAATTCCTCTAATTCGGAAGAGATAATTAACAGTGCCAGCCCTTCATCACACAGTTTCTCAATCAGCCGAATAATTTCAGCATGCGCCCCCACGTCAATACCGCGCGTTGGCTCATCTAAAATCAAAAATCGAGGTTTTGTGGCAAGCCAGCGCGCTAATAAAACTTTTTGCTGGTTTCCACCGGAGAGATACTGAATTTGTTGCTCAGGGCCAGGAGTACGAATACCAAGCTGTTGAATGAATTGCTCAGCAATTTGAGTTTGTTCCCGCATTGAAAGTGGCCTTAACCATCCGCGCTGGGCCTGTAAGGCCAGAATAATATTCTCCCGAACTGTTGCAGCACCGACAATGCCATCAGTTTTACGATCTTCTGGGCAATAGCCAAAACCGAATTTTGATGCCGTGCGTGGTGTTCGGATCTTAACGGGCTTGCCTTGTATTTTGGCCTCCCCAGTATCCGGTGTCGTAACACCGAAAATTAATTGCGCAGTCTCGGTGCGCCCAGATCCTAATAGCCCAGCAAGTCCGACAATTTCACCAGGAGAAACAGCCAAATCGAAATTTTCCACCACACCCCGCCGACCATAGTTTTTAAACTCAACCAGTGGGTTGCTTGCCACAATATTATGTTCACCACGTTTGAGTAATTGCTCATCAAAGCTATGGCCCAACATCATCTGAACCAATTCGATACGGGGAAGTTCTGCGGTTGTTTTAGTGCCAACAAGTTTGCCATTGCGTAAGACAGTAATACGATCGCTGATCCGATAAACCTGATCGAGGAAATGCGTCACGAATACCATACCGATACCCTGATCTCGTAACTGACGTAAAATATCCAGCAACATACTGACTTCTTTAGCATCTAAACTTGCCGTTGGCTCATCCAGAATAAGTACTTTTGCTGATAGATCGACCGCGCGAGCAATGGCGACAATCTGTTGTATTGCAATAGAAAAGTTAGCTAACGGTTGCTGCACATCTAATGTAAGACCATAGCCCGTTAGCAGTTTTTCTGCCTGTAGATTCATCGTACGATGGTCAATTAACCCCCAACGTAATGGCTCACGGCCAATAAATAGATTTGCCGCAACAGATATATTGGGCAGCAAGTTGACCTCTTGATAAACAGTGCCAATCCCCAGTTTCTGGGCATCCGCAGTATCAATGGGACAAATGGCCTTACCATCTAAATAAACTTCACCGGCGGCCCGCTTATAGACCCCAGTTAATGCTTTGATTAAAGTCGACTTTCCTGCACCATTTTCCCCTAACAATGCGACAACTTCACCGCGAAGCAGAGAAAAATCGACAGAGTCCAATGCCTTAACACCAGGAAATTCAACTGACAAGCCACGGACTTCTAGCAGTGTTTCCATCAGATGTACCCACGTTCAAAAACGACTCAGATATTGCCCAAATACAGGTGACGAAAGCAGGCGGAGCAAGCCCCGCCATTTGAATCAATAACCAAGGCTCTTCTTAGATTCGTATTCCTGTTTAGCCGTATCAGGCTGTAACAGACGAGATTCTGTCTGGATAAACTTAGGCGGTTGGGTGCCATCTTTCTTCAGCGCAATTAATGCATCGAAAGCAGGGCCTGCCATATTCGGTGTCAACTCAACAGTAGCATTAGCCTCTCCGCTACTCATCGCTTTAAAAATATCAGGAACGCCATCGATGGATACAATTTTGATCTCTGAACCCGGCTTCAACCCGGCTTCTTTAATGGCTTGAATGGCACCTATCGCCATATCATCGTTATGTGCATAGACAGCACAGATGTTCTTACCGTTTTGCTCCGCTTTAATGAAACTCTCCATTACTTCTTTGCCTTTACTCCGTGTGAAATCCCCGGACTGAGAGCGAATTATTTTTACGTTAGGTGCCGACGCTATCCCGTCAGCAAAACCTTTCTTGCGGTTAATAGCCACACTCGAGCCAACAGTGCCTTGTAGTTCAACCACATTACAAGGTTTACCTGCCACATCTTTCAGTAGCCACTCACCAGCGACTTTACCTTCATATACACTGTCTGAAGCCACTGCGGCGGTGTACAAGGAGGGATCATTCACCTCTATCATTCGGTCAAGCAGGAATACCGGGATTTTAGCTTCTTTCGCTTCCTGCAAAACCGGTGTCCAACCCGTTGCAACCACAGGAGCAATAAAAATGGCATCAACACCCTGAGCAATAAACGATCTAACAGCCTTGATTTGGTTCTCTTGTTTTTGTTGAGCATCCGCGATTTTTAATGTAATACCGCGCTTTTCAGCCTCTTGTTTAGAAACCTTAGTTTCCGCAGAGCGCCAACCGGACTCTGAACCAATTTGAGAAAAACCCACGACTAGCGGAGCCGCTTGGACTGCACTACACATTGCCGCTGTTACAGCTGCTGCTAACAGTAAACGCCTGTACATATTTCTCTCCTCACTTGTCATCGTCGAGCCGCTGACTCACTACCATTCCGAAGAACAGTTAAGATAATCATTCAGGTCATTTACTGTCCTGAGCATCGGCCAATTTGCAAATTATGTTGTTCTAAAAGCATATGATGTTTTTTAAGGTGAGCTTCCTGATAGCTAAAATGTTAATTAGTTTTAGTACATTTTGTAAAAGTAATAATGAGCAACGTCACACCACAGAATAACAATCGTTTTGTACATAAATTCAGCTAAATAGGTATGCATTGGGAACGTTACCTTTTAAAATTTTGTCAGGCTTAAAAAATAACGGTTGTTAATGGCAGAATATTGTTCGAACAAAAAGATCTTTTTGGAATTGGTAAAATGGATGGAAAATATGAGGGAATAGTGGTCAGAACAGAGGTCAAGATAAAAGCAGAACTATGTTAAAGAAGTAATGTAAGTGTATCGGCGTATCATAAATGTACTAATTACGATTTTTGGGCATAAAAAAACCCCTCGCTTTCGCGAAGGGTTATTTATATGGCAGGGGCGGAGAGACTCGAACTCGCGACACCCGGTTTTGGAGACCGGTGCTCTACCAACTGAGCTACGCCCCTAAATTATGCTTAACATTATGCCTGCTAAGATAAGCAGGCATAATTTAAATAAGTGGCGGAACGGACGGGGCTCGAACCCGCGACCCCCTGCGTGACAGGCAGGTATTCTAACCAACTGAACTACCGCTCCACCGATTCTTTTACGTGTATCTTCCCGATACTTACCCTTAACAGGGCCAGCGCTCCGCGCTGTGCAAAACCGCTCTAAGCGATTTTGTCAGTTACCAGATGTCACTCTGATAACTCGTGTTTGATGCCTGGCAGTGTCCTACTCTCGCATGGGGAGACCCCACACTACCATCGGCGCTACGGCGTTTCACTTCTGA
>NZ_JAZGQE010000183.1:0-8639 GCF_048593885.1 Yersinia sp. 1252 StPb PI
CGACTAGGATTATATAAAAATGAAATTAAAATCACTTACTCTGGCAGTAGTCTCTATTATTAGTTTTAGTTCTGTTGCAACAACAATTGACTATCGACATGAGATGAAAGATACCCGTCAATCTGATCATAAAGATCGCTTACTGATTTCCAATCGTTTTGCCAATGGTTTCGGTTTGTCTTTAGAAGGAAAATGGGGCCAGCACAGCTCTGATACGACACCAAACAAACCTTTCAACGAGCAAGTCAGCAATGGCACTGAAGTCGTTGCCAGTTACATCTATCAATTCAATAAAACATTCCAGCTTGAGCCAGGCTTCTCATTAGAGTCATCATCTGACTATAACAACTACCGCCCTTATCTGCGTGGTAAAGTGTCCTTCACTGATGATTTTTCAACATCACTGCGTTATCGTCCATACTACAAGCGTAACCAGCCTGCTCAAACCAAATCTATAGAGAAAGGCCATGAGTTTACTATGCTATTTGCCTATAGTTTCTTGAAAGACTATTCAGCTGAATACGAATTGAATTACAAGAAGTCTGAAGATGAAATTCTGTCAAACAATGAGAAAGACGAATGGAGCCATGACCTGAAAATTGCCTATAAATGGGATAAAAACTGGAGGCCATATGCTGCTATCGGCAACGTTCCTGGTAGCAAAATCACTGATGAACGTCAAACACGTTACCGTGTTGGTGTTCAGTACAGTTGGTAATATATAGCCTGCCGCTATATCGCAACAGTTGTTCGACCAATAGTGATTAGTACCCTCATCATTACTTGTATAAATTATACCCATTACCTCTTATTGGGGAGAAGGGTTGACACTCGTTAGCTCTTCCTCTTTTTTGTTTTATCTATAAAGAAAGAATAAAAAAGCGTGAGTAATTACGTCGCTGTAGTTAATCCGGGGTTATTATCGTCCGTTGCCAGTCTGCCCGTTAATTTTAAATCCGAGGTGCCCATACTTCAATTCCTGGCCTATGCGAATATGTGAAAAGTTTCAGGCTTAATTATTATCTGTGATTTACCTATTTTTTAACTTTTTATTACACGGCTAGCAAACGTGGTAGATAACAGAGGTAGTGACCTGCCCCCAGTGCTGGGCCAACATCTCTGCCGGTACGGTATTCCAGCGACCGACCACTAACGTCTGCCAGTATCTGCCGCCAGTATGGGCTACGGGCCCCGCCGCCGATCAACATAATTTGCTTAGGCTGTAGCATGTAGCACATCCATACCATCGGCTAAAGCGAAACTTATACCTTCCAGTACCGCACGGACTAAATCAGTCGCATTATGTCGATGAGTAAAGCCCCCCAACTCCCCTTTAGAATTAGGATTATTATGGCGAGTAAGCTCCCCATAAAGATAAGGCAAGAACCAGACGGGATTGTCGGACTGAGGGGGGGCGCTCAATATTTGCCAACAGTTCCGAAACGCTGGCTACATTCGTTAGCTTACAAGCCCATTCTAAGCAGGCGGCGCTGAGCATGACAGACATTAGATGCCAGTTATTGGACAGGGCAGGGCATGGCTGAAGTTGTGTACTGCACGGTCAGGATTACTCAGAAAACCGTCGCTGACGGCAAAGTAAATGCCGGAAGTTCCGAGTGAAAGCATTGCCTGTCCGGTGCGGTATAAACCGATACCAATAGCACCGGCTGCGTTATCACCACTTCCGGCAGCAACTGGGATCTGACTAATCCCCCAACGTTCTGCATACCTGGCGTATGCTCATCGTAAACTACGCGGTCAAATAGTTGGCGAACTCACGCTTTATCGCTGGTTTTAAAGCTTTTTTCGATAAAGTCTTTCAGCGCCCGGCATTCCAGATTTAGATCGGCAAAGGTCTGCTTCAGACGACGATTCTCGTCCTCAAGATCTTTGATCTTTTTGATATTAGCGGCTTTCATTCCGCCATATTTCGCCTTCCAGTTGTAATAGCTGGCTTCGGAAATAGCGGCCTCGCGACACACATCTTTGACGCTCCTGCCAGCTTCGACTGATTTTAGTTCGGCGATAATCTGGCGCTCGGTGAATCGGATCTTACGCATAGCTATCTCACCAGGTGACATAATCAGTATGCGGAAGATCTCTAAAAGTGAATGGGTCATTTTGAGGGGATACTTACAGTTTGACGCCGAATGAATCAGAACGGTTGTTCTGGAAAAATTCGAAAGCCGTGGCCAGTTTTGCTTGACCACTACATACCCAGTTAGTGCTGTCATCTGATACCACACTACCGTCAAGTAAACCCAACCGGCACACCTAATACTGCGGATACGAACAATATCGTCTCTATATACTGCCGATGGCTTCCTTCAGTAATTTTTTGTTTTAAATGGTTATAATTGTGTTACCACACTCGCGGCGTTACCGAATTAATACCGCAAAGCTGTGCTACTTCACTGATACTGTATATCGTCACGCCATTTGCCTTGCCTAAATAATTAGATTTTACTGGCTTCCAATATACAAGTAAACGGCCAGAAAGAACGTGACTTGGCATTGAAGTGTACCATTAGTTGCATTTATATAGTTAAGACGAAAAAATAATCATGATAATAGAGCTATAATCTTAACAATAACTCAAGGAAATTAGAATGCAAAGCTGCGCTGACTAATATTAAGATGGGGTTTTTCTTAATGACACCTAAATCTATCGTCGCGTGGACTAATATCACTTTTCAACTGTTGTTACCGTTGACACAACCTTTTTACCCTGCAATAGCAAAAATGCTTACCTCTGAACCTCACACTTTAACGGGGGCAGTTTATGAAACTGTACCATATATATTGTCACCCGGTGAAAACGTATATGTTGTTGCCAAAAAGTATCACATTACGGTGGGTGAACTTCGGAAATTAAACCAGTTCCGCACATTTTCAAAGGCTTTCATTCAACTGGGTGCGGGGGATGAAATTGACATTCCACGTTCTACGCCGTTACCTTTTAAAAATAGCAGTAACGCACCTCCTTACTCGACAGCTCCTCCTCAATATAAAGAAAGGTTGGCACACAGTTTGATAAAGGGTGGAACACTTCTGGCTGACAGTGATACAGCTGGCGCGGCAGCTAACATCGCACGATCTGCTGTGGTGGGGGAAGCCAGCGACTCAGTGGCGCATTGGCTGAGTCAGTTTGGTACTGCGCGAGTTAAATTGGGTGTTAATAACGATCTTGGTCTTGATGGAAGTGCGGTCGATCTATTGGTGCCATTGTACGACTACCAAGGTTCTCTGTTATTCAGCCAGCTTGGTATGCGTAAGAAAGATGGTCGGAATACGGTCAATATCGGTGCGGGGGGGCGAATACTGCAGGGTGATTGGATGTACGGTATCAATACTTTTTTTGATCGTGACATAACGGGTAAAAATAACCGTGTTGGCTTAGGAGTTGAAGCCTGGACTGATTATCTGAAGTTTTCAGCTAACAGTTATTTGCGTATCACTGACTGGCACCAGTCCCGGGATTTCACTGATTATAATGAACGCCCAGCCAACGGCTATGATCTTCGTATTGAAGCTTATCTACCCACTTATCCTCAGTTGGGCAGTAAGTTGGCATATGAATATTATCGTGGTGATGATGTGGCGCTGTTTGGCAAAGATAATAGGCAGAAGAATCCTTATGCAGTGACCACTGGGATAAATTATACACCTATCCCATTGATAACTATTGGTGCAGAAAACCGCGTTGGTAAAGGTGGTAGGAATGAAACCAACATGAGCATCGAATTGAATTATCGGCTTGGTGCATCATGGCAATCGCAGATCGACCCATCGGCGGTGGCAACAAGCCGCACGTTAGCAGGCAGTCGTTATGATCTGGTTGAGCGTAACAACAATATTGTGTTGGATTACCAAAAAAAGGAATTGATTCAACTATCATTGCCAGATCACGTGTCAGGAAGCGCGTTTGGAATTATCAAAGTCGATGCACAAGTGACGGCTAAATATGGGCTTAAACGAATCGATTGGGACACTGCATCTCTGGTCGCGGCAGGGGGAGAGGTGATACAGATTTCGTCACAAACCCTATCGATTAAACTCCCTCCCTATAAAATAAACAGTAATGTTTATACACTGAGTGCGGTTGCCTACGACAGCCAGGGAAATGTCTCAAAACGAAGCACAACCCAGGTCATTGTCACACCGCAGGATATTAATCCGGCGAACTCTACGATACAGGCTTCACCCGCTGAAATACCCGCTGATGGCGTTGCCATCAGCCTCCTAACGTTGTCTCTGAAAGACAGTAGTAATCTGCCGGTTCAGGGTAAGAGCGATCAATTGACACTGGATTTAAATTTTACGCCAGACAAAACAGCTGCAGCTCCTGTGAGCAAACCGCAGTTAAGTGCGATTACTGAGACTGCTCCAGGTGTATATACATTCCAATTAACTGCTGGGTTCACCAGAGGGGAAACCATTATTGCTCCGGTAATTAATGATATCTCTCTGGCATCGACTAAGATTATCTTAACAGAGAGCCTCCATGCATTGAGTACAGAGTATTCTCTTTTCAAAGTAGCCCCTGCGACGATTATTGCTGATGGAATAGAGGCCAGTACGCTCAGCTTTACTGCTTTGGATATTAACAAACAACCAATTCATCAATTAGTGTTGGCATTTGAAGTTACAGGTATTTCCGGTGTTACCGTGAGTGCGATAACCGAAGATAACGGCGTGTATCATGCTGAGCTTAGCGGGATATCGGCAGGTATCGCGACGGTCATACCTACGCTGAATGGTTCTCCTATAGCAGAGAAATCGAATGAGATAATACTCACGGCAGATTATCGCACCGCGACTATTGAGATGACGATGATCACTGATAATGCAATCGCCAATGGCGTCGACCTCAATAAAGTACAGGCACATGTGACTGACAAGAATGGGAATTCTATTCCGAATGTACAGGTGGAATTTGAAGCGAACAATGATGCGACCATCACCCCCACAGCCATTACAGATGCTAATGGTGAGGTGACGGCTACGCTTGCCAATATCAATGCAGGTGTTACAACTGTGATAGCCAGTTTCAATGACAATAGTCAGAGTATCGACACTTCTTTTATATCGGAAACTCCAGTGAAATTAATGATATATAGCAATGGAGTAGAATTAACAACTCACCCTGTTGTTGACGATACCCTCGTGGCCGTTGCGATGTGTTCAATTGCGTTGTGTAACGGTGTTCCAGTGAATTATCAGTGGGAAGTAGAGTCTTTTGTGGGATCGGGAGTGTTCATTGCTATACCTGGCGCTACTTCTGAGTCATTGACAATAACAGCAGGCTTACAAAAACGAGCTATTCGAGTCGTTTCGCATTAAAACAAGGCATTTATCATCATTCTGAACGGCAATAAAATGTGACTAATATATTGGGTTCTAGTACAAAAGAGGAAAGAAAACAATGAAAAGCAAGATAGGCTCACTTAAAGGGCTCGAGTCTCTCGTCTTGGGGATATTGTTGAGTCTGCTGACAGCAGGGTCTGCATGGGCGCTCGTTACATCCATTCCGACTGCCAACGTTATAGGGCGTGCCCCTGTAGTCACTCAAAGCACTATTGTCTCAGATAATGCCAACGGCAATGGTTTGATAGATGTCGGAGATACGTTAAGTATCAGTACTCCCGGCGTATTCAGCGATGCTGACGGTGATGCAGCGATACCGGAAACATATCAATGGCGGGCCGATGGTGTCGATATCCCAGGAGCAACATCAAATACCTACACTATAGCTGCTGGTGATTTGGGCAAAACTATTACTGTGGAGGTTACGCCGCATACAGACCCGGCAATTACTGACCCTGCCGTTGGTTTGTCCGTTGCCTCTAATGCCTTGACGGTCATTGCTGGCGGTACAGTCACTGGCGTAACAGTTTCCGGCGAAGTCGGCGGCTATCCTCAGGTTGATTCTGCACTGACTGCGACAGTAACGTGTGCGGGCGGTGCCTGTAATGGTGTAACTTACCAGTGGCAGATTGAAACTGGACAAGGAACGAATACGTTCATTGACATTAGCGGAGCAACGAGTAATACCTATACACCGGTACGTACAGACCAGAGATTGAGGATTCAGGTTGTTGTTAGCAACTAACTGAGTCTGTAATAAAGAGTAAACCCCGGCATGCTTAGTTTGTTAAGTGTGTCGGGGTCAATTAACGTAATATTAGTATGATGGATACACTGGATGCTGCACCGTCATTTTATCTTTAATGAATTGTTAATCAGACTATTACTGATCCTGATGGTCATCATGAGCCAGGCAGTGCAGGCTGTTCAACAATCAACAGCGCCCGTTCACGGGCGAGCGCCGACGACAATCCTCTCAGTCAACAATACCAAGCCACGGGTCGGAGATGTGATTACGGTGACATCTGCTTTTAACGACGCAGACAGTGATACCGAATTTGGAACAACCTATCAGTGGATACTGGACGGTAACCTTATTAGCGGTGCGACGAGTCAAAATTATACGCTGAGTCTCAGCGACATAATTGTAGGCAGTGAGCTGAATGTGGTCGTAACTCCACAGACAGACCCCAGTATTACCGAACCCAGCGTTGGATTACCGGTTCAACTACCCAGTACGATCAATATCAAATGGCAACGGGCTATCTCCAGTCTGATATGGGCCGAATCACCATTGGGTGCTGTTGCAGATGGACTTGCTGTTAATACAGTTCGTGCGACTGTTGAATATCTGGATGGTACGCCTGCAGTGAATGCAGTTGTACATTTTTCTGCAAATAATTTAGGTGTAGTCACACCGAATGAGCCAACTGGAACCGATGGTATTACAACTGCTTTCGTAACAAATTTTATCTCTGGGTCCACTAAGGTAACGGCAAGTATTGATGAGGATGTCCAATCTATAGATACCTTATTTATTGCGGGTCCTGCCGAGCTCATTAATGCGGAAGTGACTCAAAATAATGCAGTTGCCAACGGATCAGATGACAATAGGATATTGGTCAGAGTGAACGACCGTCATCACAATGATGTAGTGGGCGAAACTGTGAACTTCACTGCCACAAACGGTGTTAACCTACTTTATACCAGCGGTGAAACCGACAGTAATGGCGAAGTAGAAATATTCCTCACCAGCAATACGGCGGCCAGAAGTGAGGTTACGGTAACGACACGTAGCGGTCTTTCTGCTACGGCCACTGTTGAATTTTTCAATGAAAAACAGATGACGCATATTTTAGTCAATGGCACTTCTTTCTCAGTCAATGATGGGTTCCCTAAAACAGGGTTCACAGGAGCAGTATTCCAGTTAGTCATTGGGGAATCCACTGCGGAGAATACAGAGTATAACTGGCATGCCGATCAGGGCTGGGTCAGTGTGGATGCTGTCGGGAGTGTTAGATTTAATCAGGAACCCACTTCTGGCAATAATACAGTTACCATAACTGCTGAACATAAAACCAATGGTTCGCTATTAACTTATCGATTTACCGTAGGCCGCTGGTTTAGAAACAACAGCTTCAACCTTATGAGATACAGTGATGCACAAACATGGTGCAGCTCACTTGTGGGGGATTACACCATACCAAATTATAGCCAGATGACCGACAGAGTGCCAATGATGCCAACGGGATCGAGTAGAGACGCAAACGGGAGATTGTGGAATGAGTGGGGGACTATGGGCAGTTACTCTAATGGTTGGTTTTCGGGTAATTATTGGGTGAGGGAACTTACCAATGATAGTAACGAACGGCATTATGTCTATCTGGGGAATGGCAATCTATTCAGCTTCCCTTTAGATGGTACAACCTATATCACTTGTTCTGCTTCGCTTTAGATAAAAAATGAGGTTGCTGCATATAGCCAGATGAAGCAATATTGCTCAGAGATAAACGTAAATATTACGATAAAACAATCTCAATAGTATAGAGGCTATTGGTAAAAACAGATATTTCGGCAATATTACAAAAGTGGCGGCCAAAACACTATGTGCAATACTGCTTTTTTTCAAATATCGGTCGGCATTTTTTAATTCCTCATTCTCACGGATTCGAAGAGTACTCATTCCGTAAATGTTATTTACTAAGATCAGCTTAACTGGAATTGACTAAGGTAAGTTGATAGTTTTGCATGCTAGACAAGTCCCGTTTATTTGAGCGTAGCCCCTTACTGAAATAAGTCTCCCATCGTCAATAAGACAACATTTCTCTTACTTTGTAGTAAAGTTCTAGATCACTGTCAACATTATACTTTTTATAAATATTTCTTCTGTGGTTATAAACTGTTTTATTACTTATACCAATTTTCTTAGATATCTGATTGACATTCATACCAGAGATGATGAGTTTTAAAACCTGACGTTGACGGACGGTTAACTCATCTTTTTCGCTATCATCAATCACCTTTTCATAACCAATTATTTGTGCCAAACCAGAACGCCTAACGCGAACCAAATTTAAAAATTTTAGGCCAATCTCTGATAAAAACTGTTTTTTACTTGCAATAGCATACTGATTTTCTATCATGACATTACTGACAAATGGCACGGTGCCATTTTTACTCAATATCAATAGAGACGCAATTCCGAAACGTTCTTTAATAAAACCAATGGCACTCCCTTGTTCTTTCTCACTAATACCATCAATATCGAAAAT
>NZ_JAZGQE010000184.1:0-8625 GCF_048593885.1 Yersinia sp. 1252 StPb PI
GATATTTACATATTTGAGATAATCTAACTTTATGCCTAAATTTAATCACTATGATTTAGCACTGTTAAACCTCAGTTTCGACTCGCCATTGGTTGATGCATTGACCGAGCTTGAGTTACTAAGGCACCTGCGCCTTGAAACTGATGTGCATCCTCTGTTATTTGCCCAGCTAAAAAGTATTTTTCATATGCTAGAAAGCTTGGGTTCAGCAAGAATCGAAGGTAACCATACAACGTTACGGGGGCTGTTGAGGGGCTAGAGCAATGGTGCCTGTATGTTCTTACCGGTATATCGGCGGAGTTAAAGAAAGTCGATAAGTTCTCGGATCTTCACTTTTTGAACTCAAAAATTCTTTATCCAGCGCTCGAGTATTCCAAGGGGCGGGGGATAATCAATGAGACGGAATCTACAATTCTTAAGCGAACTATTAGCCAGAGGACGGTAAAAGTCAATGATTTAAAAGAGGTTTTACCGGGATTGAAGTCGGCTCAAATTACCTATCAGATTGGTAAGTTAGTTGATCGTGGCCTTTTGCAACCGGTTGAAGTGGGATCGCGAATTTATACCGCCGGTTTTTCGAAATCAGATCTGATGCGTGGTGTCATTCATGCTTTGCGAAAAGAGGGGTTTATTCCAGATTTTTGATTTGAAGTTTGAGCTAAATAAGTTGGTGATGTTGAATCGCCAACTTAAATATCAATGTTTTATTTTACCAACTTGAGGAAAGTATCTTTAGGTTTAAGGGTTACATTGTTCCCTGAACCCTCAATAGCTTCCATAAAGAAATTATTATTGAAAGTTAGTGTACTTATCTCATCTAACGGCAAAGAAAGTTGATCGAGAATCTCCCCTCTTTTTATCCCTTTCGCGCGCATTGTGCTAAAAATCTTATCCAAAATTAAAGATTTTTCACGTTCAACTAATCCTTGCGGTTCAGATGTACGATACCTGCAAATTATCAACCAGTTGCTGTCTGAACGCTTTATCAAATGGCCGGACATATCTAAGTTTAGGATCAATTTCAGCGCCAAACGACTCATATCGGTAAAACTCCCCTTCCATAGGTTACCGCGCCAGTCAAAGCGCACATAGCCATCTGGTTGAGTCTGGTAACCAGTTTGTCGTGCAGAGATAAGGATTTATTTACCGTCGTCGCAGTTTTTGAACGCTATACCTGAGAGGAGGTACCAAACCCAGGAGAACCACTTCCCGCGCCCTATTTTCCCGGCAGCTTCCCTCATAGCTTGAGGTTGTTTTCCTTTGCCCATTTTCTTAACCTGCCGCAGGCGTTGGAGTAGGGGGAAGATGTATTGAAGGAAATCATTCTTCCCATTGTCCATTTGCCATACCAAGCTTTTCCATACAGGTCATCGTCAGATCGCTTATTGATCAATTCAACGATTTCGCTTTTAGCGTTCTGTAGTTGGCTGCTTAGCGAGCGTAAATCCAAATAGCTATAGTCGCGATAAAACTGTTGGGCGAGAAGACCCAGTTGGTTCCATTTATAACCCGTTTCCGGGAAATCAACAGGCTTTCCCTCTTCATCAAACGTTATCCATTTGATAACTAAATTGTTCCAGCCAAGTAAGTAGGAGACAAGATTGCAAACGCTCATTACAGTGTCTTTCGCGTGTCCTTCCATTGATTCATTTGATGCTGATTCGGGCGGAATTGATGCGAGATAACCTGACAATTTATTGAAGTTTTTGTCTATTGCTAATAGGAGTTCTGATTTGGTTTGTGGCACACCCATGAGAATTCCCTCCCTAGTTGTTGGGATATTCAGCGAGTTTGGCAACGGAGAGGGGCTTACGCGAGCACTTTCTGGAAAAGATGTGAGAGAAAACGCATTATTAATCTGATTCGATTGTATTTTTCTTTTTAACTTATTGTTTTATTTTATAAACCTCTTCTCTGAATATGAAATTACGCTCGATACCCTGAGCACGTTAATGCATATATCGCCATACTGAAAGGCGCGATTCTTTATGCTCCTCACTTCAAAACCAGCCAAAACATCAGGAACGATAAAACACCCGATACGTTCAGTTCTGTTGGCAATAGCCGGTGATGAATCAGATCGCTTAAAGATCACACTCACTCGCTATTTACGGCTAGAAGGTGATTGTTTTTACGCTGAATAACCTACAAAAGAAGGAAGTGTGATTCTCTCTGATCTGTTTGTTTGCCGGCCGTTAAAAAGTAGTGAAACCAAAGTAATTAACTGTATTCTGTTCTTATGCCAAATATCTATCGGTATTCCCTATGTTGATAGCCTACTTAGATGCGTTAAATATTTTGAGCACGCCTGTTTGGGTCGTTTTACCCAAAAATCAGGAAATACTTTTTGCTAACAAGGAAGCCCGAACAATTGCAGGTGATAGCCCACTCCAGTTACTGCGCAATGGCCGGTTTTCAGCACATGCACAGCAGCATTTGGATGCCTACCTGCCGGCTTTGGCGGAAGAAGATCAAATCGTTGAAATCTGGACTATTCAAACAGCAGGCAATAGCTTTCCCCTGAGTTGTCGGCTCTCTTTGACACAATTGGAACCGTACGGAGACGTTATTGTTTTCGAAGGGCTTTATATTGCAGGTGCGGAGGTTACTCGCCCCAATGTCGGTCGACTGTGCTCTAAACCCTACTGTCGCGACGAACGGGGTTTTTATGAGCAATTTTTCGACACCAACACCGCCCCGATGTTATTGATTGATCCATCGGACGATGGCCAAATTGTGGATGCTAATCAAGCAGCAACCCGCTTCTATGGTTATTCCCGGGATGAGATGTGTATGAAACATACTTGGGAAATTAATACCATGGGTAAGGATGTTTTGCCCGTAATGCGTGAAGTGGCCAAGCTACCTGGTGGGCACAAGCCTCTCAACTTCATCCATAAATTAGCCGATGGAAATACCCGTCACGTGCAAACTTACGCCGGCCCCGTTGAGTTGGATGGTATGCGGCTAATGCTTTGTATCATTCATGATATTACTGAACAAAAACGCCTTGAACAGGCATTAGAAGATGCGGCCTTACGGGATCCACTGACTGGCTTGGGGAATCGGCGGCAATTCTTTAATCTTGTTGAACATGCTAATGCGCAAAGCCAACGTTATGCACAAGGCTTCAGCTTGATGTTGGTTGATGCAGACCATTTCAAGCAAGTAAATGATTTGCACGGGCATCATAAGGGTGATGAAGTCTTGATATTATTGGCAAGAACCCTGGAATCTCGCATTCGTGAAAGTGACATGATTTTCCGCTGGGGAGGCGAAGAGTTTGCCATTCTGCTTCCTTCAACCAATTTAGCGGGCGCATTACAAGTGGCGGAGTCTATTCGTGAGGCTGTTCAGTTAGTCTGTCAACCCAATATGCCGCGACTCACTGTAAGCATTGGTGTAGCACAACATCAGGCTGGCGAAGATACTGATAGCTTATTCAAACGCATGGATGAGGCTCTTTACCGTGCAAAAGCGGCAGGGCGAAATAGGGTACTGGCGGCATAGGCCGATAAGTGGGGGATTAGCTGACCTCTCTTTACCGATAACTAGCCGCTATACGAACACCATAGCCTGGTCGTAGCATTTATCTATTCCAGCGGCAAATGATCGAGTGGTTTTACCTCGCGCAGGACGAAGGTGGTTTGCATCTCTTTAATGCCCGATAATCGGCGGATAACTGACATGGCGAAAGTGGAAAAACTATCGAGGTCTTCCGCGACCACTTGCAGCAGGAAGTCAGCATCTCCAGCGACAGCATAGCAAGCGATAACCGGCGTTAACTCCCCTACCTGCATTTCAAATAGCTTGGCTTCTTCTTCACTGTGACTGTCAATTTTCACCCGAATAAATGCCAAGATTCCCAAACCAATTTTTCGTCGATCGATATTGGCTTGATAACCAGTAATAATTCCGCTCTCTTCTAATTGTTTTACCCGTCGCCAGCAAGGGGAGGTTGCCATCCCGACTTTATCGGCCAACTCCTGGTTTGTCATACGGCCAGCATGCTGTAACTGTTTCAGTATTTTAATATCTGCCGGTGTTATGAGTGATGATGGCATTTTCTACCTGATTGTTATTTTATTTGGGAATGTATTACCAATATTAGCTGAATTCAGGTGATAAAAGAAAGCACTTACCTGCCAGCGAGGGATATGATTATGAGCATATATTATCGGTAAAAGGACAGTGGCTGTGGCAGAGCAAATGCGGATCGCGATTATGGTTAACCCTGAACTCCCTGTTGGTTTAATTGCCAATACCACCAGCGCGGTAGGGATTGGTTTAGCAGCAAAATTTCCGCAACTGGCAGGGACAATGTTGTCCGATTCAGGGGGGAAAGAAATTGATGTTAGCTCAAAATTACCGGTACCTATTTTACAGGCAAATGCTTCGCAGATGAGAGAGGTGCTGTTGAAAGCATTGGCGGCTACCAATGAACGGGCAATTGTGCCTTTTCCGGCATTTGCGCGTGCAATGCACAGCTTTCAGGATTATGCAGATGCGTTCCCGCAACACTCTCTCTGTGATGAACAGCTCGATGGTTTGGGATTGGCCGGGCCAGAAAAATGGGTTCGTTCATTGACTGGCGCGTTAAAACTGCTGCGCTAGTCAGGTAGGCTATCAATGGAAAAGAAACGGGTTCTGGCATGGAACCCGTTTCTTTATTGGCTATCAGTGGGTTAAGTTAACTGGCTTAATTGCAATACGTTACCGGCGACACCATTGATATACAACTTGCGATATTCATTAGCGGGCAGGCTAACGGATAATTCACGCCAAGCCGGTTGATAGCTGCCGGTGCGCGCAAAGGTGATATCAATACGGTGATTATCGGTAGTCACCTGCCAACTCAGCCACAATGCATGGCCCTGCTGCCAGCGGTGGCTTTCGCCATCATCTTCAAACAGCATTCCACTCGATCGCCCCGCGCCCTTGGTGGGGTAGAGTGCCAACTCGCGTTGTGAGTCCAACTTGGCATTAACAAAGGCGATGCGGCGTGACAGCGGCAGCGCTGCGCCGGCCCGTACCAATAGTGGCAAACGCTCCAGTGGCGCATCAAGGATGATCTTTTGCCCGCCGCCATACCATTGGCCTGTGTGGAAACAATACCAGCCGCCATTATTATCAGGCTGGCTATTATCAGGTAAGTACACTTCCCGCAGGCGTTGTCCGGCTTCTACCACACTGGCAACTAACAAGTCGCGGCCCAGCATAAAGTCGTCATTTTCTGTAAACGTGCCGCTATCGTGCTCATGATCGAGGAAAGTAGGGCGCAACATAGGCTCATCATCATGGGTGGCCTGCCACTGTAAGGTGTAAAAATAGGGCAGTAACCGATAACGCAGCGCCATAGCATCACGAATCATCGGCGTGGCAGCAGGGTACATCCAGGGCTCGTTTACCGTGTGGTCGTCATTCCATGAGTGAATAGTAAATCGTGGATGCATCACGCCATTTTGTACCCAGCGAATAAATAGCTCGGCTTCGGGTTTGTCACCCGAAAAACCGCCGACGTCGTGGCCGAGGTTGTATAACCCTGACAGGCTCATCCCCAGCCCCATGCGGATGTTATAGCGCAGCGTTTGCCAACTGGTACGGTTGTCACCACTCCAGGTCTGGGCGTAGCGTTGCATACCGGCACAACCAGAGCGTGATATTAAATACGGGCGTATATCTGGTGCAAATGCTTGTTGAGCCTCCATTGAGGCACGCATCATCAGCAAAGGCATTACCGGTCTGATATGTTTGATAGCGATAGATTCACCGAATCCATTGCAGCGCGCTTCACCATCCCACACTTCATATTCATTATTATCATTCCAGGTAGAACCGATCCCCATCTCCAGCAGTTGTTTGGTCACATTCTCCTGCCACCAATCCACGGTTGCAGGATTGGTAAAATCAAGATGGGAGCCTTCATCATCCCAGAATGAAGAGCGCTCTGGTAACCCGGTTTCGCCATCACGAATAAATAATCCGCGCTCGGCAACGTGCTGATATTGTGGGTGATCTTGTAATAGGCACGGTTTAATATTGGCGGCTAACTTAATGCCCGCTTGCAGGAAAGCCTGACTCATCACCTTGGGCTGTGGCACTTTGTCGTAATTCCAGTTAAAAACATAACGCTTGTTGTTGATTGAGGTATAGCCCGATGAGAGCTGGAAAGAGTCGCAGGGAATATCATGCTGCTGGCAGAGTGTAATGAATTTTTGCAACTGTACCTGTGCATCGGGAGCATCGGTGTAATGCATGGTTGAACCGCTGTAACCAAGGCTCCATTTTGGGCCAAATTTGGTTTTGCCGGTCAGGCGGACAAAGGCCTTGGTAACATCCAACACTTTCGGGCCGAGGAACATATAGTAATCAAGATCGCCAGCTTCAGCCTGATAGCGGCGATAGGCCAGATGGTAGTTATCAATCTCATTCCCTAAATCTAACCAGCAACTGCTTAAATTGTCATAAAAAAGACCAAAGCTGACATCATCACGGCGAGTGATGGTAAACGGGATATGCTTGTAGAGTGGGTCAGTACTGGCGGCGTTGTAACCCATAGCATCTAAATTGCGCATTTCAAAGCGGCGACCCGCACGGTTAAGATCACCGGCCTTTTCACCTAATCCGTAATATTGCTCATTGGGATATCGCCGCTGATAGTGAGCAATAGCCTCTCCATGGGGGCTGAGTAAATAAGCGCTGGTGGGCCGATCCGCGGCCAGTGGCTGCCACTCGCCGTGCTGATTTTTATATTCCCATGCCAGATATAGCGGTTGATAAATGGTCACCCGCAAACATTCAGTGGTGACTATCAACTGTTGTTCATGGTGTTCCAATTGATAACCTGGGATGGAGAAACCGTCCAGGCTAAGTCGGTCACGGCCAGACCATGGCACATCGGCTTGTGGGGCAATGCTCCAGGTGCGGTTTAAGGCCAGTTCACCATTCTTTTTAATCAGCACACGGCAGAGGTTTGGCTCTAATATATACAGACAAAATATATGATGGTCATCGACCAGTAATTCCAAATGGTCGGGATATTGGTTTATCAACTGCCAGTTTTTTAATGTTTTCATCACAGCTCATCTTTTTTCTGGCAACAGTACGGGGGCACCGTTGCCGGGTTAATAGCATCAGGCAACCGGTTGTGTTTTATTGCGGCGCTCAGCAAACAGGGCAACCAGGAACACCGCACCAATCAAATCGAAGAAACCCATAGCAATAAACAGCGGGTTAAAGCCAATGGTGTCGGATACGGCCCCAATCAATAAAGTAAACAGGAAGCTGGCAATCCAGGCGGAAGAGCCGCGCAGGCCATTGACGGTGGCCACTTGGTTTTTATCAAAGGACTCAACGACTAATGCACTGAGCATGCAGGAGATAACCTGATGACCGAAACCACCAATAGAGATTAAAGCAATCGCCAGATAAGGGTCTTTGGTGATGGCAACAAAAGCCAGTGAAACCATCATAAAGGCACCGGTTACGGAGCTGGCGACCACTGAGTTGACACGGCTGCAACCGAACCATTTTTGGTAGAGTTTGGTTAAATAGCCACTGGCAACACTGCCGATATCTGCCGCCAGGAAGGGTAGCCAGGCGAACATGGCAATCTGTTTCAGGTCCATGCCCCGCTCGGTTGCCAAATAAAGTGGAACCCAGAAGCTAAATACTGCCCATGCTGGCTCGGCTAAAAATGCCGGGATAGCGATACCGTAAAATTTCTTATTCTTACTCAGAATGGCCAATGATTTAAGGAAAGGCAGTCGAGGGAGTACTGGTTCATTGTCTTGGTGAATCAGTTCAAACTCTTCCTTACTCAGGTTTGGATGGGTGTCAGGTGAATGATAAAAACGCCACCACAGCACAACCCAAACCATAGCCAAAGCACCGGACAATAAGAATGCACCTTGCCAGCCGAAAGCCACATGAGCCAATACGATAATTGGTGGGGCTAACATCGCACCAATAGAGAACCCCACCCCCGCCCAGCCAGCAGCAATGGGGCGTTCCTTTTTCGGGAACCAGTCAGAAATCGCTTTGGCGTTTGCCGGTGTTGCCGCCGCTTCAGCACTGCCCATAAAGAAGCGCAATACCGCTAATTGGAACCAGGTACCAGCCCCTGCGTGCATCATGCATACCACCGCCCAGACACTGGCGCAGATCAGGAACCCCATTTTCAAGCCGATGACATCAATCAGCCAACCGCAGAGTGGCTGGAAGACGGTGTAAGCCAACTGAAAAGACGCCACAATCCACGAGTATTGTTCAGTGGTCATATTCAGGCTGGTTTTTAACTCAGGGGCCAGAATACCCAGAGAGTTACGGGTAATATAGTTAACGGTGACCCCGAGTAGAAATAGTGCCAGCATCCACCAGCGTAATGATTTTATTTTTCGCCGCCCGACAACTTTAGCGGATTGATTAATCTCAACACTCATCCCAGCCTCCTGATGTTAGTCGGCAGTAAATTAACCGGACCAACTTATTGTTTTGGTATGATCTATTTTCGGTTATTAAGATTATGCTGAGTTTTAATGTGACTCCGTTCACATTAAACTCGATTTAAAAAGCTCAACCTATTGATAATATTTGTTTTTTTGTATATTTAATCAAAATTAACCG